>NZ_JAGKRI010000315.1:0-293 GCF_017939255.1 Aeromonas sp. Prich7-2 | reverse complement strand
GCTTACCTTCTGATATGGTCTTGTGGCTCGTCGTGGGGATGGCCTTTTTCCGCAATGAGCCCATCTCCGAGGTCGCTCGGCGCCTCAACATCTGTGCAGAAGGGTTGGCCAATGATGCCTTGCTCGCGGACAGTGCCCTGTCTCAGGCCCGTCAGCGACTCGGCAAACAGCCGCTCGAGTGGCTGTTCAAACAGTGCGCCGATGTGTGGGGGCGGGAACGTTATCCTGAAGACCATTGGCACGGTTTACAGGTCTTTGCCATCGATGGGGCCCTGTTCCGAACCCAGGATATG
>NZ_JAGKRI010000314.1:0-608 GCF_017939255.1 Aeromonas sp. Prich7-2 | reverse complement strand
GATTGGCCTTTCACCCCCAGCCACAGGTCATCCCCTAACTTTGCAACGTTAGTGGGTTCGGTCCTCCAGTTGATGTTACTCAACCTTCAACCTGCCCATGGCTAGATCACCCGGTTTCGGGTCTACACCTTGCAACTAGACGCCCAGTTAAGACTCGGTTTCCCTACGGCTCCCCTATACGGTTAACCTCGCTACAAAATGTAAGTCGCTGACCCATTATACAAAAGGTACGCAGTCACCCCGAAGGGCTCCCACTGCTTGTACGTACACGGTTTCAGGTTCTATTTCACTCCCCTCACAGGGGTTCTTTTCGCCTTTCCCTCACGGTACTGGTTCACTATCGGTCAGTCAGGAGTATTTAGCCTTGGAGGATGGTCCCCCCATATTCAGACAGGATGTCACGTGTCCCGCCCTACTCGATTTCACATCAAGGTTGTTTTCGTGTACGGGGCTATCACCCTGTATCGCCGGCCTTTCCAGGACCGTTCCACTAACTTCCAAGATGCTTAAGGGCTAATCCCCGTTCGCTCGCCGCTACTGAGGGAATCTCGGTTGATTTCTTTTCCTCGGGGTACTTAGATGTTTCAGTTCTCCCGGTTCGCCTCGCT
>NZ_JAGKRI010000313.1:0-293 GCF_017939255.1 Aeromonas sp. Prich7-2 | reverse complement strand
GCCAATCAAACTCGGAGATAGCTGGTTCTCCCCGAAAGCTATTTAGGTAGCGCCTCGGACGAATACTACTGGGGGTAGAGCACTGTTTGGGCTAGGGGGTCATCCCGACTTACCAACCCCATGCAAACTCCGAATACCAGTAAGTACTATCCGGGAGACACACGGCGGGTGCTAACGTCCGTCGTGAAGAGGGAAACAACCCAGACCGCCGGCTAAGGTCCCAAAGTTCTGGTTAAGTGGGAAACGATGTGGGAAGGCTCAGACAGCTAGGATGTTGGCTTAGAAGCAGCCAT
>NZ_JAGKRI010000047.1:0-70488 GCF_017939255.1 Aeromonas sp. Prich7-2 | reverse complement strand
AGCGCTGACAGAAATAAGGGAAAGACTGGAATGGGCAGCTGATTATTTGGCCAAGAACGCTTGCCGAACCAAGCAGAGAAAATCGATACAGAACAGGACCTTGGAAGGAGTTTTAAAGGGACTCAACGCTTAAGGTCCTGTACATGTATTGGTTTTACCCACCAGTGCCCGGAACTTCTGGGCAAAGTCATACTCAGCACGGGCATTCCCAACAAAGTCCAATACGGTGCAGCACTCTTTATCGCTCGCCAGTCGCAGGCCGCGCCCCAATTGCTGCAAGAAGATGGTGAGGCTTTCCGTTGGTCGTAAAAACAGCAAGGTATCGACTTCCGGGATATCAACCCCTTCGTTGAAGATGTCCACCACGCAGAGAATATTGATAACGCCGGTACGCAAATCTTGTTGCTTACTATGTCGCTCGTCTCGGTTATCGCTGGTGAGGATGTCAGCCTTGATGCCCTTCAATAAAAATGCTTTGCACATAAAGTTGGCATGTTCACGGCTCACACAAAATGCCAGTGCTTTGATCTTGGTAATATCGGTGACGATCTCATTGAGGCTCTGGACTATCTTCTGTACCCGCTGCTGATTGTGGGTATAGATATTGGTGAGCTCAGTGATGTCATAACGGCCATTTTTCCAAGCCACTTGGCGCAAGTCAGTATCATCATCGATACCAAAATATTGGAACGGACAGAGATGGCGACGATTGATGGCCTCGGGCAAGCGGATCTCTGCTGCGATGACACCACAAAAGTCGGCAAGAATATCACCGCCATCATGGCGCTCTGGCGTTGCGGTTAATCCCAACAGAATGTGAGGTTCAAAGGCAGCGAGCAGACCGCGATAACTGGCCGCCGCAATATGGTGAACCTCATCAATGACGATGTAATCGAAATAGTCGGGGCTAAGACGTAAATTAGCCAGCTGGTTATTCAAGGATTGCACCGAGGCAAATAGTTGACGGTAGTGGGTTGGCACGGCGCCGCCGACCAAGAGTTCGCCAAAATTGTATTGCTTGAGCACTCCGCGGTACGAGGCCAATGCTTGGCGCAAGATCTCCTCTTTATGGGCGACAAACAGGAACTTGGCATCGGGTTTGGTTTTCAGAAAACGCGCAAAATCAAAGGCGGAGATCAGAGTTTTCCCTGTACCGGTAGCCGCTACCACCAAGTTACGAAAGCGCTGGTGTAAAGCGCGCTCCATCGCCAATTGTTCAAGGATCTCCAGTTGATGGGGAAACGGCGTGATATCAAAGAAATAGGCAGGGATATTTCTGTCCCCATCCCCACGGGCCTCTTGCAGTGCATGCTGCAATTTTGTACGGCTTTCGAGCTTGCCATCAAACAGCTCAAAATCATCGGATTCCCAATAGGTTTCAAAGGTACTCAGGGATTTCTCGATAATATGAGGGATCTCTTGCGAGGTGATTTTTAGGTTCCACTCCAAGCCGCTGGTGAGGGCAGAGTGAGAGAGATTGGAGGAACCTATATAGCCGGTATGAAAGCCGGTATTTCGGCAAAAGAGATAGCTCTTGGCATGCAACCGCTCGCGCTGGGTGTTATAGCTGAGTTTGACTTCGGTATTTGGGAGGCTGGCTAAAAATTCAACTGACTTGGCGTCGGTCGCCCCCATATAAGAGGTAGTAATTACTTTTAATTGGCGGCCGCTGCGAGTGAACTCTTCCAGCTCATGACGGAAAATACGGATACCTGCCCACTTGATAAATGAGACCAGCCAGCAGATGCTATCTACCGATAATATCTCCCGTTTAATCTCTGACTCCATCGACAAACCCGCATTGCTGCCGCAGAACAGCTCACTTTGCGTTAGACCGGTCAGAGGAAAAATATCTTCGGCATATTGCTTTAAATTGGCAGAGATGGGGTTATCCAACTGGTAGAGCGCCGTCAGAATTTTTCCCTGACTGTCGATAAGGTTCTCGCCAATAAAGTCTGGGTCTTGTATGCGATCTTTTAGCCAAAGCAATAACTGGTTAGCCAGCTCAATCTGCCGTTGTAATGGGTCATCGCCAGTGACCGAGCCTACTGCATATTCCAACACACGAGTTAGGAATCGTGATAACCAGACTGCGGCCTCCGCAGACTCCAGTTGTCGTTCCCCGATGTAGAAATGCGATCGATCTAGTCTTGATGCCAACAGTTGTGTGATGAGTTGTTCATAAATACCACATTGCTGCATGGTGACTGACCTTGAATCTTGTGCATAGAGGGAGTAGGCAGGGTATCATTTTTTTTAGCTAAATCAGTAAGCTGTTATCTAATTTTGCCCATTTGAAGATCTATCTAGCCATGGGCGGCGAAGATAGAGAAGGCGAACCACAGGGAGGTGGTGATGGATCCAATATCTTATCTTTTTTCGGCTTATCTCAATCTGGTGCAGCAACAGGTGACGGATATCTATGGCACCGAGCTAAAAACGCTGGTAGTGCCCTATGAGGGAGAGCAGGTTCCCTTCTCTTTCCAGCTCTGGCAGATAAAACAGCAAAGTGTCTGCCGTCCCTACGAGCAAGATGTGCGGCGCTTCAGTCAGTGCACGGTCAAGGCGCAGGCACTGTTTGGCAAACTGTGCGATGACCTGACACGGCAAGACGACAGCAGTTGGCAGCTTCCCAAGTACCGCACCATGTACTGCTCGGCCGCCATCGGCTATCGCCCCATGATTGCGGAGATCGCCGATGCCCAGCAGAGCCCGGGGAAGCTCGCGGAGCGGGCCTGCAATCAGGCCATTCTGGCGGCCATGGAGAGCGACGACGAAACCCTGCTGGCCCAGCGTGACAAGGCGTGTGCCGCCGTGCGTTAAGGTATTTCCCTAGTAAAAATAAGTGGTTAGCCCCCCTGTGCACCATGCCACAGTTTCTATTGAGGCGGGTGGGTATGATGGTGCGGCAATCACCACCACAGGGAGAGACCATGATCAGCCATATCGACCATCTGGTATTGACGGTCAGCGACATAAAGCGGGCGGTGTCCTTTTACAGTCGCGCCTTCAAGATGGAGCCCATCACCTTCGGGGCCGGGCGCCGGGCCCTGCGCTTTGGCAACCAGAAGATCAATCTGCAGTTGCTGGGGGAGGAGCCGCGCAACCGGGCGCAGGTGGGGTCGGGGGATCTCTGCCTCATCACCCGCTGGCCCCTGGATCAGGTGATGGCCCAACTGGCGAGCCAAGGAGTCGAGATAGTGGAGGGGCCTGTGATGAAAAGCGGTGCCTGTGGCCCCATCGAATCGGTCTATTGCCTGGACCCGGATCAGAACCTCATCGAGATCAGCCGCTATTGCTGAGCTCCTGGCGCATCAGGGCCGGTTCTCTTCCCCTTTGGCGAGGGCCCTGCGCAGTAGCGGGAGCAAGCTGAGTACCATGCCGGTGAAGAGCAGCAGATAGCCCAGGGGCAGCAGGGCGAAGGGCTCGTGCAGGAATCCCTGTGCATCCACTGTGGTGCCCAGCAGGTTGAATACCAGAAAGCAGCCGACCCCGGCCAGGATCAGCAGGGCGCCTATGGTCGTTGTCATCTCGTTCTTCTCGTTCACGTATGGAAGAGGGGGGAGGGTGTCATGGCTGGGTGAAGCGAGCGTGAAGTGGCGTCGGGCATGCAACCTGCGTCGCCCAGGTTAAAGCAACAGCTATGCAGATAACACAACAGGGCAGCCATGGGCTGCCCTGTTGCTTTGGGGGATGTCACGGGAAATGGCGTGACTAGCAGACCCCTTGCGCCAGCATGGCGTCGGCCACCTTGACGAAGCCGGCGATATTGGCGCCGCTTTCGTAGTTCACATGGTCATCATCCTGACCGTAACGGACACAGGTGGCATGGATACTGGTCATGATCCCCTTGAGGCGGGCGTCCACCTCCTCCCGGGTCCAGGAGAGGCGCTGGGCATTTTGGCTCATCTCGAGGCCCGAGGTGGCAACCCCGCCGGCGTTGGCCGCCTTGCCCGGGGCGAACAGCACCTTTGCTTCGTGGAAGAGACGGATGGCGGCGGCGCTGGAGGGCATGTTGGCCCCCTCGGCCACCAGCTGCACGCCGTTGGCAATAAGCTGCGCCGCATCTTCGGCATCCAGCTCGTTCTGGGTGGCGCAGGGGAGGGCGACGTCGGTCGCCAGGTGCCAGGGGGTACGGCCGCTGAAGAACTCGAGCCCGAGTTCATGGGCGTAATCGGCGACCCGCTTGCGCTGCTCGTTTTTAAGCGCCATCAGGCGGGCCAGCTTCTCGGGGGTGAAGCCGTCCGGATCATAGACGGTGCCGCCGGAGTCGGAGGCGGTGATGACGCGGGCGCCGAGGGCCATCGCCTTCTCGATGGCGTACTGGGCCACGTTGCCCGAGCCCGACACCGAGACCCGAAGGCCATCGAGGGACTGGCCGCGATGGGCCAGCATGGCGTCGACAAAGTAGAGCAGGCCGTAGCCGGTGGCTTCCGGACGAATGAGGCTGCCGCCAAAGGAGAGTCCCTTGCCGGTGAAGACGCACTCGGCGCTGTTGGTGAGCTTCTTCATCATGCCCGCCATGTAGCTCACCTCGCGCCCGCTCACCCCGATGTCGCCCGCCGGCACGTCGGTGTTGGCCCCCAGGTGGCGATAGAGCTCCAGCATCAGGGCCTGGCAGAAGCGCATCACTTCTCCTTCGCTCTTGCCCTTGGGATCGAAGTCGCTGCCCCCCTTGCCGCCGCCCATGGGCAGGGTGGTGAGGGCGTTCTTGAAGGTCTGCTCGAAGGCGAGGAATTTCAGCACCGAGAGATCCACCGAGGGGTGGAAGCGCATGCCGCCCTTGAAGGGACCGATGGCGGAGCTGTGCTGCACCCGGTAGCCGCGGTTCACCCGCACCTGGCCCTGGTCATCCACCCAGCTTACCCGAAACTGCACCAGGCGCTCGGGTTCCACCAGTCGCTCCAGCAGGCCGTGTTGCAGGTAGCGGGGGTGGCGCTCCACATAGGGCCAGATGGAGGCGATCACCTCGCTCACGGCCTGGATGAACTCGGGCTGGTGAGGGTTGCGGCTGGCGACCTGGGCCAGGAAGGCCTCCTGGGAGAGGGAATGACTCATCTTTAACTCCTGTCGTGAATGATGAAAGTGGCGTCCTGCCAGAGAGGGGATCATGCCCGTCTTCAGGGTTCGCGGGGCTCAAGGGGCCCGTTGTTGCGCCCCGATGGGGGTGTCATTTCCCGTCGTCGGCGGGTCAGAGCAGATAATTCGCGATGATCAAAATCTTTTTATGCACTTTTTCTGGATAAATATCAAGCGTTAGATCATCTGGCTATCTGCCGAAGGCCGCACCCTATCTTCGGCGGTGGGGGCCCGGCCCATGAAGTGAGCACCATGAAGTGAAAAGAGGCGGGGAGTGCGCGGTGCAGCCCAATCAGGGCCGCGGCGTCACCGCACGCTGGATAATGGGGGGCCTGCTGCTGCATCAGGGGAAGCACCCCCTGTGAGCCAGCGGCCAGGGTGCGACGGGGCCGGGCGCGGGCGCGTGCAATGTGCTACTGTAGCGGCGTTTTTTGCCGAACATGCAGGGCGCAGGCCCTTATTTCATGGAGTTGTATGCAGACGAACCCGACCACAGCGCGGCTGATCCAGCCAGCCATTCTCAAGGCCCATCCGACCCGGGAGGTGACCCATGCTGGCCGATGAATCCATGCGCCTGAACAAATACATCAGCGAGAGCGGCATCTGCTCACGTCGTGAGGCCGATCGTTTCATCGAGCAGGGCAACGTCTTCATCAACGGCAAGCGGGCCGGAGTGGGGGATCAGGTGTTTGCCGGGGATCTGGTCAAGGTCAACGGCCAGGTGATCGAGCCGCGCGAAGCCGACAGCCTGGTCTTCATCGCCCTCAACAAGCCGGTGGGCATCGTCAGCACCACGGAGGCGGGGGAGAAGGACAACATCGTCGACTTCGTCAACCACAGCACCCGCATCTTCCCCATAGGGCGCCTCGACAAGGACTCCCAGGGGCTCATCTTCCTTACCAACCACGGGGATCTGGTGAACAAGATCCTGCGGGCGGGCAACGATCACGAGAAAGAGTACCTGGTGACCGTGGACAAGCCGGTGACCGACGAGTTCGTCCGGGGCATGGCGGCCGGGGTGCCCATCCTCGGCACCGTCACCAAGAAGTGCAAGGTGAAGCGAGAGGCCCCCTTCGTGTTTCGCATCACGCTAGTACAGGGGCTCAACCGCCAGATCCGCCGCATGTGCGAGCACTTCGGCTTTGAGGTGACCAAGCTCGAGCGCATCCGCATCATGAACGTCAGCCTCAAGGGGCTGCCGGTGGGGGAGTGGCGCGATCTCACCGACGACGAGCTGATCGAGCTGTTCAAGCTGATTGAGGACTCCTCCTCCGAGGCCAAACCGGCCAAGGGGGCTCAGGTTGCCAAGCCCAAGGCGGCTGCGGCTGGCACCCCGGCCCAGGGCAAGAAGCCGCGGCGCAGCGACGATCACGAGATTGGCGGGCGGCCCAATGTGCCGGGCCCCGAGGCGTTCGAGAAGAAGAGCCCCGCAGGCAAGGGCGGGGCGGGCAAAGGGGCAGCAGGTAAAAGCGCGCCCGGCAAGGGGGGCAAACCCGCCCCGGGCAAACCGCGGCCAGGGCAGGGCGGGCGCCAGAAGAAGGGGCGCTGAGCGCCAGGCCTTCCCGCACCCTGATGAACAACACCGGCCAAGGCCGGTGTTGTGCTTTCTGGCCCCCAAGGCCGGTGCTCGCCGGATCAGGCAGGCTTGTGGCCTGCCGTCTGCACAGCCATGGCCTGCTCCGGGGGCAGGCCCATGGCCCTTGGGTAGTGGCGCGGGTTGAGACGCACCACCAGCAGGCTCATCAGGACCAGGGCGCCGAGCTGCCACTGCCAGGCGGCGGCGAAGTCACCGCTTGCATGGTGCAGGCGGGCCGCCACCCAGGGGCCGGTAGCCGCCACCATGAAGCCGACCCCCTGCATCAGGGCGCAGAGGGCGCCCGCCCGGCGCGGGTCGGGCAGGTGATCCAGCGCAATCACCATGATGAGGGAGAAACTCCCACCAAGCCCGGCGCCGCACAGCAAACACCAGAGCAGGGGGGCGGTCTGGGGAGCGAGCCAGAGGCCGCCAAAGCCCGCCAGCTGCATGGCGATGGCCAGCGCCATCCAGGGGCGGCGGTCCAGCCGACCGGCTGCCAGCAGAGGCAGGCCAAGGCCGCTCGCGGTCTGGGCCAGGGCGAGCCAGGCCACCAGCTCGCCCCCTTGCTGGGCGCTCCAGCCCGCCGCCATGTAGGCCGGGGCCAGCCAGGCCACGACGATGCCGTAGCCGCTGTTGATGATGCCAAAACAGGCGATGAGCAGCCAGGTGCGGGGCAGGGGGAGCAGCCGCTGCTCCCCGGTGGGGGCGGGCGTGCTGACCGGGGCGGGCAGGGGCACCCGCCAGGCCAGCCAGCCGAGGGCCAGCAGCACCGGCAGGCCCCAGAGCGCCAGCGCCCGAGACCAGTCCAGATACTCGGCAAGGCGCGGGGTGAGCACGGCCCCGAGCGCCCCGCCCCCCATCATGCAGGCGGAGAAGATCCCCATCACCAGGGGCACCTTTTGGGCGAACCCCTCCTTGATGAGGCCGGGCAGCACCCCCTGCACCAGGGCCGAGCCCAGCCCGCACAGGGCGGCGCTGGCGATGAGCAGGGCGCCGCTCGCCAGGTCGACGCGCAGGGCGCTGCCAAGGGCGAGCAGCAGCAGGGCCGTCCCGAGCAGGGGGCGCGGGCCCGTGCGACCCAGGAGCGCCGGGGTGAGCAGCACGCCGACCCCGATAAGCCAGAGGGGCAGCAGGGTGACCCAGGCCAGGGTATCTACCCCGAGGGCCAGCCTCGCGTCGATGCGAGGGGCCAGGGGGCCGATGGCGGTGAGGAAGGGGCGCAGGTTGAGGGCGATGAGGATCACCAGCACCAGCAAGGCGCCGCTGCCCGGGGGGAGGCGGCGCTTATGCATGGGGCAGGGGACCGTAGAGGGTTTCAGCCGCGATGGGGCTCGCCAGCTTGATGAGGGGCAGGGGCGGCGGACTCAGCGGCAGTCGCAGGGCCGCGTAGGCCGCGCGGCTGTCAAAGCCGAAGGGGGCGGCATCGTCGTTGTCAAAGGCGTAGTAGACCGCCTGGATGCCGTTCATCACCAGGGCCGACAGGCACATGGGGCAGGGGTGCCCGCTGGCATAGACGATGGCCCCGGCCAGCGGCCCCTGGCGACTCCCTTCCCGCAGCGCTTCCAGCTCCGCGTGACGGGTGGGGTCCCCCGCCTCCAGCATGCGGTTGACGGCGCTCGCCACCAGCCGGTTCTCCCTCACCAGCAGGGCGGCGAAGGGGCGCCCCCCTTGCTGGCGATGGGTCAGGGCCAGGTGCAGGGCCTGCTCCAGCCACTCCTGATGGCTGGGGGCCGAGACGGCGGTGAGGGAGTTGAGGAGGCGGGCACCGGACTGGGAAGGGGGTGGCATGGTCATATCCTGGCAAAGAAGGGGGAGGACAGCAGCCTAGAGGGTCGCCGCATCATTTGGAAATTAAATGATAAAATGACCTCCAGTGGTTTTATAAATGGAGATTGCCCATGGAGCGCCCCCTGCTGGACCCCCAATTGCTGCAGAGCTTCGTCGCCATCGTCGAAACCGGCAGCTTTACCCGCGCCGCCGAGCGTATCCACCTCACCCAGTCCACCCTGAGCCAGCAGATGCGCCGCCTGGAGCAGCAGCTGGGCTGCACCCTGCTCGACCGATCCGGCCGCCAGGTGGTGACCACGGCCCAGGGGGAGACCCTGCTCGGGCTGGCGCGCCGCATCCTGGGGTTGCTGGCCCGGGCGGGGGAGCGGGTGAGCGAGGCGAGCCACCCCCTGCGCCTCGGGGTGCCGGAGGATTTTGCCGCGGGGGCCATGACCCCGGTGCTGGCCGCCTTCGCCCGCGCGCACCCGCAGGTGCGGCTGGAGGTGCAAAGCGATCTCAGCCATGCCCTGTGGCAGGCATTCGAAGGGGGAGAGCTGGATCTGGCCCTCATCAAGCAGGGGCGCGGCCAGGGGGAGCCCATCGCCCGCTGGCGCGAGCCCCTGGCCTGGGTTGACAGCCGGGAGTGGCCCGCCGCCGGGCGCGACCCCCTGCCTCTGGTGGTGTTTCCAAGCGAGGGGCTCTACCGGCGCCAGATGACCGACGCCCTGGATGCAGAGGGGATCCCCTGGCGCATCGCCTACGTGAGCGGCAGTCTCGCCAGCCTGCAAGGGGCGGTGAGCGCGGGGATCGGGGTCAGCCTGCTGCCAGCGCGCCTGCTGCAACCGGATCAGGTGGTGCTGGCCCACTGGCCTGCGGTGCGCTCGGTGGAGCTGGCCCTGCACCAGGGGCCGGGCACGAGCGAGCCCCTCGCCCGGCTGGGGGAGGCGCTGATCGCGCTCTGTGACGAGGTGATGGGGCCGAGGTAGCCCGGGTGGCCAGGGGTCAGGCCAGGGCCTGTTTTGGTACCACGGCGAGCCAGATTTCCACTTCGCCGCTGCCGGTGGCGGCGTCAAAGCGGGCGCCGTAGCGCTCGAAGTCCGGCTGCTGGGCAGATTGATAGTCCGATTGCGCGAGCCACGCCAGGGCTTGGCGCCAGGTGTGCGGCAGGGTCGTGACATGCCCCTGATGCAAGAAGATGGCGTAGGTCTGGGGGGCGATGCGCATGCGGCCAAGCCCGGGAGGCAGCACCTCCAGGGCGGCGACCTCCACCCCGCAGAGGTATTCGCAGTGGGTGTCGGTGGCGGCGCAGATGACGCCATAGGCGTGCTCACCGAGCTGGCCCGGCAGGGGAAGCAGGGCGCTGAGGTCGCGCCACTGGCCGGCGAAGTCCCCCTGCTCGAAGGGGTGGTGACGGCGCAACCCCCCGAGGAGCATGGCGCGGCCTTGTTCGATGCGAATGGGGGCTGACATGGTGCCTCCTGCGGGGGCGCTCAGGCCTCCCGACCTTCCTCGAGCTTGCGCTCATAATCCCGGCGAACGATGGCGAGTGCCGCCAGGGCCAGCGCGGGGGCGATGTGGTTAGTTTCCAGCAGTTCAATCAGATCCACCGCGAGCTGGACCTCGGGGGGGGCATTTTCCAGGGACATCTTGGGTTCTCAAGGGCAAGGGTGGTCGCCATTATAGCGCCCGGCGGCGCGAAGACACGCCCCGGCTGCCCGGGGCGGGACGGGTCACATGTGCTGGCGCATCTCCTTGTCCAGCTCCTCGCGCAGGGCCATCAGCTTTTTGGCGTACTGCTGCAACTGCAGATCGCTCTCGCTCACCGGCTGCCACTGGGGCACCGGAGTGGGTTTGCCATGCTCGTCCATGGCCACGAAGATGATGATGCAGTGGGTGGTCTTGCGCCGCTCCGGGTCGGTGGGGTGGCGGCTGTAGACATCCACCGCCAGGTGCATGCTGGTGGTGCCGGTGTGGATCACCTTGGCGTGCACCTCCACCAGTTGGCCTATCTGGATGGGGCGCAAGAAGCGGATGCCCCCCACATAGACGGTGACGGCATAGCCGCCACACCAGCCGGCGGCGCAGGCGTAGCCGGCCTGGTCAATCCACTTCATCACCATGCCGCCATGGACTTTGCCGCCAAAGTTGACATCGGCGGGTTCGGCGAGAAATTGCAGGGTCAGTTCACGGGCGCTCATGGTACTTCCTTATGTCGAGGCAAGGGGGGACTCCTTGGCTGTCCCCCGGGGACAATAGCAGCGGTCGGGGCCGGCACTGATCCAACCAGCGCCTCTTCTTGTCTGCGTCGTCATTCACCTTGAGTTCAGCGCAGGCGGCCCAGCATGACTCATCACGCGAGCGAGGAGGCCCCATGAAACAGATGCTGGAGCAATTGATGGGAGCTGGCAAGGGCTGGCTCAACGACGGTGGTGACACGCGCAAGGCCCAGATGAAGGGCATGGCGCAGGGGGGATTGGCCGCCGGGGCCATGGCGCTGCTGCTTGGCAACAAAAAGATGCGCAAATATGGCACCAAGGTGGCGGCGGTGGGGGGGGCGGCAGCTCTCGGGGGGCTGGCCTACAAACTCTATCAGGACTGGCAGACCCAGCAGTCCACCCCGGCCCAGCCGACCCAGCCCCTCGACACCCTGGAGGGCAAGGCCCTGGATGCCCGCGCCAATCTGCTGGTGCGTGCCATGGTGGCGGCGGCCCGGGCCGACGGCCACATCGATGCCGCCGAGCGCCAGAAGATCCAGGAGTACCTGACCGAACAGGGGGAGCGGGATGCGGCCCGCTGGATTGACGCCGAGCTCTCCCGCCCCCTCGACCCCCATGTCCTGGCGCGAGAAGTGACCGACATGGAGCTGGCGACCGAGGTCTACCTCGCCTCCCTGCTCACCATCGAGGTGGATCACTTCATGGAGCGCGGCTATCTGGACGAGCTGGCGCGTGCCTTGAAGCTGGATGACAACCTCAAGGGGAGCATAGAGCGCCAGGTGGCCCAGCTGGGGGCGCCGGGTTGATTCCGCATTGCCATCAGGATTGTCCACAAGGCCCCGTCATGGGGCCTTGTCGTTGCCGGGGGCTGTTGATTGCCGTGACGAGCCGATAAGATGCGGGTTCCAAAGGGTGACCGCCGAGCCTCTTTCCTCGCTGGCGACCCTCACTGCAAGGAGCATCAGGTGGACATTCGCAAGGCAACTGAACAGGATATCGACGCCATTCTGGCCCTGAACCGGCAGATAGGTCAGCTCCACTTCGAGCAGGTGCCCGAGGTGTTCTGCCCCCCGTCCCCGGAGGACCGGGCCTTCTTGCTCGGCGCCATAGCCGACGAGGCGCGTCTTTTCTGCGTGGCGGTGGTGGCGGGGGAGGTGGCGGGTTTTCTCACCGCCCGCATCGACCTCAACGAGAGCGTCCCCTTTCTCAGCAAGCTGCCCGTCTGCCGCATCACGACCGTGGTGGTGGATGAGGGGCTCCGCTCCCGGGGCATCGGCCGGGCGCTGATCGCCCACGGGGACCAGTGGGGCAAGGCACGGGGTGCAAGCCAGTTGCGCCTGGAGGTGATGGCTTTCAACGAGCGGGCCAGGGCCCTCTACGAGCGACTGGGTTTCAAGGCCCAGTCACAGACCATGGCCAGATAAGGCGCATTCGCTTGCAAAAGGGCCCGTTACGGGCCCTTGTCGTGTGAGGCGTCAGGGGGGCTCTGCCAGGTTTCCCGTTGCCGGGCGATGAGGTCCGCAAGCCGGTTGAGCGCCGCGTCCAGTTGCGGGCTCCAGGGATGGGAGCTGTTGAGGCGCAGGCAGTGGTTGTGCTGGCCCTGGCTGGAGAAGAGGGCCCCGGGGGCGATGGAGACGCCCTGCGCGATGGCGCTGGCATAGAGCGCCCGGCCATCGAGGCGGGCGTCAAATTCGAGCCAGAGAAAGTAGCCTCCGTCCGGGGAGGAGATGCGCGCCTCGGGGAAGAGGCGCATCAGGGCCGCCCGCATCTGCTGCTGGCGCTGAGCCAGGGTGTGGCGCAGGCGGCGAAAGTGGGCGTCCACCCCGCCCTGGCGCAGCATGTCGGCCAGCGCCAGCTGACTGGGCACATTGGTCGAGAGCGTCGACATCAGTTGCAGCCGCTGGATGCGCTCGGCGTGGCGCTTCGCCACCACCCAGCCGACCCGAAAGCCCGGCGCCAGACACTTGGTCCAGGAGCCGCACAGCAGGCTCTCTCCCCGCGCATCCCAATGGGTGATGGGCCTTGGCCGCTCGCGCCCGACATAGAGCTCCGCATAGACGTCATCCTCCACCAGGGGGACCTGATGGCGGTTGAGCAGCCCCATCAGCGCCTGCTTGTGCTCATCGGGCATGGTGTGGCCGAGGGGGTGCTGCACATTGCCCATCAGCCAGCACGCCTTGACGGGGCGCTGGGCGAGGGCCTCCTCCAGCAGGGCGAGATCGATGCCCACCCCGGGGATCACCGGGATCTCCACCACCTTGAGCTTGAGCCGCTCGATGGCCTGCAGAGCGCCGTAGAAGGTGGGGGACTCCACCACCACCCAGTCGCCGGGCTCGGTCAGCACCTGAAGACTGAGGGAAAGCGCCTCCATGGCCCCCGTGGTGATGATGATCTGCTGGGGATCCACCGCCATCCCCTCGCCGGCGTAGCGCCGGGCGATGGCGCGGCGCAGTGCCTCGTTGCCGGGGGGCAGATCTGCCACCGTGCTGAAGGGATCGAGGCGGCGCATGCAACTGCCGAGGGCCCGACCGAGCTGGGGGTGGGGGAAGAGGGTCGGGTCCGCCACCGCCATGCCAAGGGGCACCAGCTCCCGTGACTTGCTCGCCTGCAGCACCTCGAACACCAGATCGTTGATGTCCACCGAGCCGCTGTAGCGGGCCTGCTGGGGCTGGCTCTCCCGCCGGGCCGTGCTCGCGGCCTTGACGTAGTAGCCGGACTGGGGCCGCGCCAGGATGAGGCCCCGGCTTTCGAGCAACTGATAGGCCTGGAGCACCGTCATGGGGCTGAGGCCATGGGTCTTGCAGCTCTGGCGGATGGAGGGGATGCGCTCCCCCGGCTGCCAGAGCCCGCTCGTGATCTGCTGTTGCAGCTGGTCTGCCAACTGGCCGTAGCGGGACATGGTGGGCCCAAACTGTTATAGGTGTTTTTCACTATAACTGCATCTGTTATATGTGTCATGGACCATGGTGTACTTGGCGGGCGAAAACCTGTCCGTTAAATGCAACATAGAGAGTCATGCATGATAAGCCTGGATGATGTGGTCAGCCTCTCCCGAATACAGTTCGGGGCGACGGCGATGTTCCACTTTCTGTTTGTGCCCCTCACCCTGGGGCTGTCCTGGATCCTGGTGATCGCCGAGTCGGCCTACGTGATGACCGGCAAGGTGATCTACAAGGACATCACCCGCTTCTGGGGCAAGCTGTTTGGCATCAACTTCGTGATGGGGGTGACCACCGGGATCACCCTGGAGTTCCAGTTCGGGACCAACTGGGCCTATTACTCCCACTATGTCGGCGATATCTTCGGCACGCCGCTGGCGGTGGAGGGGCTGATGGCCTTCTTCCTCGAATCCACATTGGTGGGCCTTTTCTTCTTCGGCTGGGACAAACTCTCCCGCGGTCAGCACCTGCTGGTGACCATGCTGGTGGCGCTCGGCTCCAACCTCTCCGCCCTCTGGATCCTCATCGCCAACGGCTGGATGCAAAACCCGGTCGGCGCCGAGTTCAACCCCATGACCATGCGCATGGAGCTGGTGGATGTGGCCGCGGTCATCTTCAACCCGGTGGCCCAGGTCAAGTTCGTCCATACGGTGGCGGCGGGCTATGTAGCGGCCTCCCTGTTCGTGATGGGGGTGAGCAGCTGGTATCTGCTGCGCGGCATGGAGATGCGCTTCGCCCTGCGATCCTTTGCCATCGCCTCGGGTTTTGGCCTCGCGGCCATCCTCTCTGTCATCGTGCTCGGGGACGAGTCGGGCTATCGCTCGGGGGAGGTGCAGAAGGTCAAGCTCGCCGCCATCGAGGCGGAGTGGGAGACGGAGCCCGCCCCGGCTTCTTTCACCCTGTTCGGCCTGCCGGATCAGCGTGCCGAGACCACCCACGCGGCCATCAAGATCCCCTATCTGATGGGCATCATCGCCACCCGCTCCCTGGATGAACAGGTAACGGGCCTCAAAGATCTGAAAGCGCAGCACGAGGCGCGCATTCGCAGCGGCATGTTGGCCCACGAGGCGCTCGAAGCGATGCAGGCAGATAGCAGCAACCAGGCGGCCCGCGCCACCTTCGAGCGCCACCGCGGCGATCTGGGCTACGGCCTCTTGCTCACCCCCTATGCCAAGGAGATTGGCAAGGCGGACGAGGGGGCCATCGCCAAGGCGGTGGAGGACTCCATCCCCCAGGTGGCGCAACTGTTCTGGAGCTTTCGCCTGATGGTGGGCATCGGCGTGGCGCTGCTGGCACTCTTTGCCGCCGCCTTCCTGCAGCTGTGCCGGGGCAGGCTGGTGCAATCCCCGCGGCTGCTCAGGGCCCTGCTCTGGTCTATTCCGCTGCCCTGGATTGCCATCGAGGCGGGCTGGTTCGTGGCGGAGTTCGGTCGCCAGCCCTGGACCATCAGCGACGTGCTGCCGGTGTCGGCCTCCGTCTCCCTGCTGCAACCGGGGCAGCTCTGGTTCAGCCTCATCGCCATCTTCTTCATTTACAGCAGCCTGCTGGTGGTGGAGCTGTTCTTGTTGCGTCATGTGATCCGCAAAGGGCCTGCCAGCCTGCAGACGGGTCGTTATCAAGGTGAAGTGTTGCAAAACGGGAGTCCTGCCTGATGGATTACGAAACCCTGAAAGTGATCTGGTGGGGGCTGGTGCTCTTCCTGCTGGTCGGCTTCGTGGTGATGGATGGCTTCGATCTCGGGGTCGGCATGCTGCTGCCCGTGGTCGGCAAGACGGATGACGAGCGGCGGGTGCTGCTCAACAGCGTAGGGCCGGTGTGGGAGGGCAACCAGGTGTGGCTCATCGCCGGTGCCGGAACCCTGTTTGCCGCCTGGCCCCTGGTCTATGCCGCCGCCTTCTCGGCGCTTTACGTGCCCTTCATGTTCCTGCTGTTCGGTCTCTTTTTGCGCCCGGTGGGCTTTGACTATCGCAGCAAGCTGCCGGACCCGGTCTGGCGCCGCTGGTGGGACCGCGCCCTGGTGGTGGGTGGTCTGTTGCCGACCCTGGTGTTTGGTGCCACCCTTGGCCTGGTGCTGCAAGGGCTGCCGTTTCGCTTCGATGCGGCCCTTCGCATCCACTATGGCGCCTTTGCGTTCCACTGGCCGCTGCTGTTGACCGCCATGGGGACGGCGCTGGCGCTGCTCTTGCTGCACGGTGCCAGCTTCCTGCAGTGCAAGACCCAGGGGGCCATAGCAGCGCGCAGCGCCCGCCTCGCCCTCTGGCTCGGCCCCCTGGCGAGCGCCCTCTTTGCCCTTGGCGGCGTCTGGCTTGGGGAGATGGCGGGGTATCGCATCACGGCCATCGGCGATCTCAACGGCGCCCTCACTCCGCTGATGAAAGAGGTGGTGGCGGTGCCGGCGGGCTGGCTTGGCAACTTTGTCGCCCATCCGGTGCTCTGGGCCGTGCCTGTGCTCGGGCTCCTGCTGCCCCTGGTGTGCGCGCTGGCAAGCCGCCTCGGCAAGTCCGGGCTGGCGCTCGTTGCCAGCGGCGGTGCCTGCGCCGCCATGATGCTGACCGTGGCCATCGCGCTCTTCCCCTTCGTGCTGCCCTCGTCCCTGGATCCGGCCAGCAGCCTGACCCTGTGGGACAGCACCTCCAGCGAGCGCACCCTGCTTATCATGCTGGGGATCGTCGGGGTACTGATGCCGGTCAACATCGGCTACACCCTCTGGGTCTACCGGGTGGTGCGCGGCAGGGTCAGCGCCGAGCAGGTGCGCCAGCACGGCCACAGCCTCTACTAATCCGCTTCAACACAAGGATCAATGCGATATGTGGTATTTCACCTGGTTGCTGGGGCTGGGGTTCGCCTTGCTCTGCGGGCTGGTCAACCTGCTCTGGCTGGAGGCGCGCTGGGCTGCCGATGAGGATCTCAAGGAGCCCTGAGCCTCGCATCTTGCCCATGAAAAAAAGGCCGACACAGGGTGTCGGCCTTTTGCTTGCCCGGGGGTCAGGCAAGGGCGGCGCGGCGCTCGCCCGCTTCGCTGACATGGGTGAGGCCGTAGGCCAGCAGCACGATGAGGGCACCAATCCAGGGGGTGTGCATCAGGCCGAGGTGCTCCACCACGAAACCGCCGACCACGGAGCCCAGCGCAATGCCGACGTTGAAGGCGGCGATGTTGAGGCCGGAGGCCACATCCACGGCATTGGGGGTGTGGCGCTCGGCCTGTTTCACCACCAGTACCTGCAGACCCGGCACGTTGCCAAAGGCGAAGGCGCCCCACACCAGCACGGTCAGTACCGCCAGCACCGGGTGCGGTGCGGTGAAGGTGAGCACCAGCAGCACCACGGCGAGACCTGCAAACAGCAGCTTGAGGGCAGGCAGCGGGCCCATCCGGTCGGCGAGCTTGCCGCCCCAGATATTGCCGACGGCGACCGATACCCCGTACACCAGCAGAATGAGGCTGACCGCGCCGGCGCTAAAGCCGCTCACCTGTTGCAGGATGGGGGCGAGGAAGGTAAACGCCGTGAAGGCACCGCCGTAACCGAGCGCCGTCTTGGCGTAGACCAGCAGCAAGGGTTTCCTGGTAAGCACCGAGAGCTGCTCGCGAACGCTGGAGGCGGCCCCCTTCGGCAGGTTCCCCGGTACCAGCAGCAGGCTGCCCACCATGGCGACGAGGCCGAGCAGGCTCACCACCAGGAAGGTTTCGCGCCAGCCAAAGACCTGACCAATCCAGGTGCCAAGCGGGACGCCGGTCACCAGGGCGACCGTGAGGCCGCTGAACATGATGGCGATGGCGCTGGCCGCCTTCTCTTTGGCCACGAGACCCGTGGCGATGGTGCTGCCCACCGAGAAGAAGACCCCGTGGGCCAGCCCGGTGAGGATGCGGGCGACAATCAGGCTCTCGTACCCGGGGGCCTGCCAGGCCAGCAGGTTGCCGACGGTGAAGAGGGCCATCAGCCCCACCAGCAGCCACTTGCGCGGCAGCTTGCCGGTGAGTGCCGTGAGCACGGGGGCGCCGATGGCCACCCCAAGGGCATAGAGGCTGACCAGGAGGCCCGCCGAGGGGAGCGAGACATTGAGCTGCTCGGCGATGGTGGGGATGAGCCCCACGATCACGAATTCGGTGGTGCCTATGGCAAAGGCACTTAAAGTGAGGGCAAATAACGCCAGTGGCATAACAACTCCTTGGATTGGGACTCCCGACGGGAGAATGGCGCCAGTATGCCGAGGGTGTTTGTTGGTAAAAATGACGGCAACGTCAAATTACTTTTGCCAAATCAGCAGCAATGGGGCCGTGAAATGGGGTATTGGGAGTGGTCGAGGCAACTGCGGCAAGAGCGGCCGTAGCGCGCGAGGTGGGTGCAGAGACAACGCGCACGGCGGCAACCCGTGCAGAGCGAGCCGGGACAGAGAGAAAAGAGGAAATAGAAATGAGGTAAGAGGTAAAGGATTGAGGGAAGGTGTTGGAGGAGGACTCGGGCGGCGGTGACGCGCGGTATTGGGGACAAAAAAAGCGGGAGGCATTGTGCCTCCCGCTGGTGCTGAAGAATGTCATTGAGCCTTATTTGCTCCCTTCTCCCCTGGCGGGAGAAGGGCTGGGGATGAGGGGGATCAATCCCAATCCGGCGCAAAGTCCGGGTTGGCGCAGCGCTCACCCCGATCCAGGGTGGCAATCTGCGCCATCTCGTCGCTGCTGAGCCGTACCTTGAGTGCGGCCAGGTTGGCGGCCAGATTCTCCCGTTTGGTAGAGCTCGGGATCACCGTCATACCCTGGGCCAGCAGCCAGGCCAGCGACACCTGGGCCGCCGAGACGCCGCGGCGCTTGCCGATCTCCATCAGCAGCGGCTCGGCGAGCACCTTGCCATAGGCGAGCGGCATATAGGCGGTGATGGCGATACCCTGCTCCTGGCAGAACTCGACCACCTTGCGGTTTTGCAGCAGGGGGTGGATCTCCACCTGCTGGTGGGCGATGGCGCCCGGCCCCAGGATCTCGACCGCCTGTTTAAGCTGGGCCACGGTGAAGTTGGAGACCCCGATCTCCCGGGTCAGGCCCCGGGCTTTGGCCTCGGCGAGTTGCTCCAGATAGACCGCCATCGGCACCTCATCCTGGGGGGAGGGCCAGTGAATGAGCGCCAGATCCAGATAGTCGGTGCCGAGTTTTTCCAGGCTCACTTCCAGGCTCGGGATCACCTTGCCCGGACCGAACTCGCTGGTCCACACCTTGGTGGTCAGGTAAATATCCTGGCGGGGCACGCCACTCTCGCTCATCAACTGGCCGACTTCGGCCTCGTTGTCATAGATCTGGGCGGTATCGATATGACGGTAGCCAAGTTCCAGCCCCTGGAGCAGGGAGTCGCGAAGGGGCTGATCTTTCAGGCGGAAGGTTCCAAGACCCAGGTTGGGCATCTTCATCATCAAATTCCTCAAGTTATTGTTTCTACGCTCAAATGATGGGCTTTGCCTGCGCCGAGGGCGGAGGCAGTCAGGCGCGCCGGTAGCGGCTCACGACCCGGTTGGCAAACCAGGGGGAGGCGAGGCTGGCAAAGGCGATGTAGTGGGGCTGCTGCTGGTGGGCGAGCAGGGCGGCTTCACTCTCCCACTCCTCGTACAGCATCCAGCTATGGGGGCTCTCCAGGCTCTGATGCAACTGGTAGCGAAGGCACCCCGGCTCTTGCAGGGTCGCGGCGATCAGCGGCTCGAGGGCAGCGCGAAACTGGGCGGCGAATTCGGGTTTGGCGTCAAGCTGGGCAATCACAATCAGGGGGGATGGCATCTGAACCTCCTCGTTAAGACGGGAGTCAGTATGCCCGCCCCAGACTGGGGGATACAGGGCAGCAGTCGCAAAACACCATTGAGGTGAGTGCAGCAATGTGGCCTCCCCATGGCTGGTCGTGGTGCAGGTGGGCCAGGGGAGGGCGGAATATTATCAAGCGCTGGCCGGTTCGGACCAGACCGCAAATTCATTGCCGCTGGGCTCGACAAAGTGAAAGCGGCGGCCACCGGGAAAATCGAACAGGGGGCGCACTATGGTGCCCCCTGCGCCGGCTACCTTGCTCTGGGTCGCCTCGATATCGGCGCTGTAGAACACCAGGAGCGCCCCGCCCTGAGCACTCTGGCTGCACAGTTCGGTGCGGTAGAAGCCGCCATCCAGCCCTTCTCCCTCGAAGGCGCAATAATCGGGGTCGTAGTCGGCGAACTGCCAGCCGAAAGCGGCCTGAAAGAAGGCTTTGGTGGCGGCAATATCCCTGGCCGCAAACTCCACATAGTTCAGTTTTTCATGGGCCCTGGTCATAAGGCGCTCCTTGTCGACATCGGTGGTTATTTCGGTTGCCAGCGCTTTTGCGTGCGGCTCGTGGAGTGGGGCAAGGCGTCCCAGGGGGTCAGCTTGAGCTGCTTGCGCCTAAACCAGAACCAGGTCCCCATCAGCAGACCGAGCCCGATGCCAAACAGCAGGCTCTGGCGCAGGGCAAACCCCGGGCTCACCTCATCCTGCCAGCCGAGGCACCACATCAACACCCCCCAGATAGCGCCGATGGGGAGTCCCAGGGCAAGAACGTTGATCAGAAAGCGTTCGTAGTGGGGCGGCCTGATGGTGAACCCCGCCTTTCGCAGCAGCCAGATGATCGGCGGGTTGTAGTTGAGCGTTTGCACGCCCTTCTCGGCCAGCTCCCGATGGGCGGCGGCCAGCCTGTTGTCGAATGTCATGGATCGTCCCTGTCATAGTGTGGCGCCATACGGTGCCGGTTGGCGGCATTGTACTGGCAAGGGCGCAGATAAAACAGGTGGTGCGTCACGATACGAAGCGACGCCTGTCTTGCCAACTCCCGGCCATTGCACCTATAAAGACCCATTACTCTTGCCAGGATGACAACAATGAAGACCCATTCCGATGAATTGACCCTGTTTGTGGCGGTGGTGGAGGCGGGCAGCTTTCGCCAGGCGGCGGAGAATCTCGGCATGGATAATTCCGTGGTGAGCCGCGGCATCAAGCGCCTCGAAGAGAAGCTCGCCACCGTGCTCCTCAACCGCACCACCCGCCGGGTCAGCCTGACCGAGGAGGGGAGCTGGTTCTATCAGCGGGCGGTGAAGATCCTGGCCGAGATGAGCGAGGCGGAAGGGTTGCTGCTGATGCGCCGGGAGCAGCCGGAGGGCATATTGCGGGTGGACGCCGCCACCCCCTTCATCCTGCATAGATTGGTGCCCATCATCGGCGAGTTTCGCCGCCGCTACCCCGCCATCGAGCTGCAACTGCACAGCTCCGAGGGCTTCATCAACCTGATGGAGCGGCGGGTGGACATGGCCATTCGCATCGGCGAGCTGACGGACTCCTCCCTGCGGGCCCTGCCCCTTGGCCGCTCGCGGCTGCGGCTGCTGGCCTCCCCCGACTATCTGAAGGCACGCGGTACCCCGCGCCAGCCAGCTGACTTGCTGGCTGGCCACGAGCTGCTCGGTTTTTTGCACCCCGATCACCTCAATCATTGGCCCCTATTGAGCGAGGAGCAGGGGGACCGATTCGCCATCACCCCGACCCTGCGGGCCAGCAGCGGGGAAACCTTGCGTCAGCTGGCGCTGGCGGGGCAGGGGATCGTCTGCCTGTCGGACTTCATGACGGGGGATGACAGGGCGAGCGGGGCGCTGGTGGAGGTGCTGGCCCGCAGCAACAGCGGCGCCTCGCGCCCCATCCATGCGGTCTTCTACTCCGATGCCCAGCGGGACATCCGGCTGCGGGTCTGGCTCGATTTCCTGAAAGAGCAGCTCGGTGCTGAGGCGTTGTAGAGGGCTTGTCGACAGTTCCAACCCCCTCCACGAGGGGGAGGGGTCATTTTCTCCCACCCCTTGGCAAGGGGAGGGCTGGGGTCGGGGGCGGTCAGAACAGTCGTGCTCGCCAATAAAAAGAGGCCGACATCGCTGTCGGCCTCTTTGCTTTTTTCATCTCAAGGACGCGTTGGTTACCCCATCACTCCTCTTCGGCCCAGCGGCGTGAGCGTTCCACCGCCTTCTTCCAGCCGCTGTAGCGCTTGGCGCGATCGTCGCGGTCCATCTGCGGAATGAACTCGCGGTCCACGCTGAACTTGTCTTCCAGCTCGTCGGAGCTCTTCCAGAAGCCCACGGCGAGGCCGGCCAGGAAGGCGGCGCCCATGGCGGTGGTCTCGATGCGGGTCGGACGCACCACAGGGGTGTGCATCATGTCGGCCTGGAACTGCATCAGGAAGTCGTTGGCCACGGCGCCGCCATCCACCTTCAGGGCTGCCAGCTTGATGCCGGAGTCCTGCTGCATGGCATCCAGCACGTCGCGGCTCTGGTAGGCGATGGATTCCAGCGCAGCGCGGATGATGTGGTTGCGGTTGGCGCCACGGGTCAGGCCGACCATGGTGCCGCGAGCATACGGATCCCAGTAGGGGGCGCCCAGGCCCACGAAGGCCGGCACCAGGTAGACGCCGTTGGTGTCGCCTACCTTGCTCGCGAAGTAGTCGGTATCGCGGGCATCGTGGATGATCTTGAGCTCATCGCGCAGCCACTGGATGGTGGCGCCACCCATAAATACCGCACCCTCGAGGGCATAATTCACTTCCCCTTTCGGGCCGATGGCGACTGTGGTCAGCAGGCCGTTGCTGGAGCGAACCGGCTCGGTGCCGGTGTTCATCAGCATGAAGCAGCCGGTACCGTAGGTGTTCTTGGCCATCCCTTTTTCGAAGCAGAGCTGGCCGAACAGGGCGGACTGCTGGTCACCGGCGATACCGGCGATGGGGATGCGGGCGCCGCCGCCACGGGTGGTGTAGCCATAGACCTCGGAGGAGGGTTTGACTTGCGGCAGCATGGAGGCGGGGATGCCCAGCTCGTCCAGCATGCGCTCATCCCACTTCAGGTCGCGGATGTTGTAGAGCATGGTGCGCGAGGCGTTGGTCGGGTCGGTGACGTGCACCTCGCCGTTGGTCATCTTCCACACCAGCCAGGTGTCGATGGTGCCGAACAGCAGCTCGCCGTTCATTGCCTTCTCCCGGGCCCCTTCCACGTTGTCCAGGATCCACTTCACCTTGGTACCGGAGAAGTAGGCATCCAGCACCAGGCCGGTGTTTTCGCGAACGTACTCTTCAAGGCCCCGGGCCTTGAGTTCTTCACAGATGGCCGCGGTGCGGCGGCACTGCCAGACGATGGCGTTGTAGATGGGCTTGCCGGTGGCCTTTTCCCAGACGACGGTGGTTTCACGCTGGTTGGTGATGCCGATGGCGGCGATCTGCTCGCTGTGCAGGCCGCTCTTGGCCAGCACTTCGGTGAAGACGGAGGACTGGGTCGCCCAGATCTCCATGGGGTCGTGCTCGACCCAGCCCGCTTTCGGGTAGTGCTGGGTGAATTCGCGCTGGGAGGTCGCGACGATGTTGGCGTCCTGATCGAAGACAATGGCACGGGAAGAGGTGGTGCCCTGGTCCAGCGCAACGACAAATTTCTTTTCAGCAGACATGATGTTCTCCACGTTTTTATTTTCCACGTTGTTACACGTTGGGGAGGGCCGCTCTCAGGCGGCGGCCTCTTCTTTGTTAGACAGCTTGGAGGCTTCTTCGGTGGCGACGCGGTTGCCCGGGACGCAGGGAGCCAGCACTTTCACATACAGGGCGGTACCGATCTGGGCGCCGACGATGGGGCCAAGGATGGGGACCCAGAAGTAGGGGTTGTCACGACCACCGGTCAGGGCCACGTCACCCCAGCCAGCCACGAAGGCGAACAGTTTGGGGCCGAAATCACGGGCCGGGTTCATGGCAAAGCCGGTCAAGGGGCCGAGGGAGGCGCCGATCACCGCGATCAGGATGCCGATGAGCAGGGCGGCGGCGAAGCCTTTGGGGGCGCCGTTGTTGTTGTCACCCAGTGCCATGATGCCCAGCATCAGGACGGCGGTGATCACCATCTCGACCGCGAAAGCCTGCATGTTGGAGAGCAGGGCATTGGGGTAGGTGGAGAAGATGCCTGCGGTGCCGAGGCTCTCGACGCTGCCGCGCACCACGTTGTGGGTCAGCTCCCACTGGGTGAACAGGTTGCTGTAGAGGGCGTAGACCAGGGCGGCGGAGGCGAATGCCCCGGCTATCTGGGCGATGATGAAGGGCACCACCTTGCGCTTGTCAAAGCCGCAGAAGGTCATCAGTGCCAGGGTCACGGCAGGGTTGAGGTGGGCACCGGAGATGCCACCGGTGACATAGATGGCGATGGCGACACCCAGGCCCCAGGTAATGGAGATTTCCCATTGCCCGAAGTTGGCGCCAGCCAGCACCAGGGCGGCCACGCAGCCGACGCCGAAGAAGATCAGCAGGCCGGTGCCGATAAACTCGGCGAGGCACTCGCCAAGCAGGGTATTGGGTCTTTGTATGCTCATAGTTGTTATTCCTTATATCCACCCACAGTAGGTTTGATGTTCCGTTTTGTTATCTTTCATTCCCATTCATTGCGCCCGAAAACGTTTCTTCTTGTTTTTTGAGCTTGCGCAAACGTTATGCTCGTTTGCGCTCGTTCTTGGACGAGAGAGAAAATAAACCTTCTGCGTCAATTCACCATCCCCCCGCCACCGGAAATGTGGGCAAGATCCCATTCATTGCTAAGAAAATGTGACGAAAAGCAACAGTTGTCGGCCATATTACTCCTTAGTGAGTAGCCAAAAGCCACGCCATGCGTGGGCTGACCCTGGATGCGCGTTCACTCACAGCGTCACAATTTTTGTAATAAAACTGCAATAATTTAGCGCTCATCACAGATTAAATGTTCACAAATGAGCACAATAAGCTCGCTTGCGAATCAAGACGCGTCTGATCGCCGGCATGAGCGGGGCGTCCTCAACCGCCCAGAACAACAATAAAAGGAAGCAGAACATGCTTAGCAACTGCCCCGTAAACCCTCGCCCAATCGGGCGGGGATATAAGGGGAGCTAATCTGGTGTGTTCTGCGAGGCCACATACGCCTTGAGCGTTTCGATAGTGGCCCCGCCAGCACTGCAAGCAAAGTAAGAGCGCGACCACAGGAGCCCGCTATTACTTTGCTTTCGTAGGTGCGTATTCAATATGCGGATCTGGCGGCTACTGATCGACTTCAAATTATTGACCAACACACTGACGGCCAACTTCGGTGGATAGGCTACGAGCAGATGAACGTGATCGGCTTCGCCATCCATCTCCAGAATGTCGATCTCCAACTTCTCTGCCGCAGATAAAAATGCGCCGCGCATCTGCTCGATCATGGTGCCATCAAGCAGTTTGCGGCGGTACTTCGTGGTGAAGATTAAATGCACAACTAGCTTGCTGACGGAGTGACGCCTCCGCAGATACCTAGTCAAATCATCATGATGCACACTCACTTGCAATACTCCGTTAAAAGTCATACTGTATGGGTATCCTAGTAGCGAGCGGTGACTTTGAGAAGAGCAACGAAAGTACGCATTTATCCGACCGACGAACAAGCGGCATTCTTGAATGCCCAGTTCGGCGCGGTGCGGTTCGCGTACAACAAGGCCCTTCATATTCAACGACACATGTTCAAGCGTCACGGGATTTCACTGAAACCGAAACGCGACCTGAAACCCATGCTCGCAGTGGCGAAAAAATCGCGCAAATACGGCTGGCTAAAGGAGTACGATTCACTCGCCTTGCAGCAAGCGGTGATTAATCTCGACAAGGCATTCGCCAACTTCTTCAATCCCAAGCTCAAGGCACGAATGCCTACCTTCAAGAGCAAACGGGGCAGGCAATCCAGCTATCACCCCAACGGAAAGGTGCTCACAGCGGCTATCCAGTTGCCGAAGATGACGCCCATCAGGGCGGTCATTCATCGAGATATTATCGGCGTGGTATCCAGCATCACAGTCAGCCGTGGCCCGACAGGGAAATACTATGCTTCCATCCTTTGCGAGGATGGCTGCGAGGCTCCCGCCAAGCCCACCTTCATCACGGACGTGACTGGCTGTGATATGGGGCTGTCCCACTACCTCATTGAGTCGAGCGGCAAAAAGATTGCCAATCCACGCCACCTTATCAACGCCAGTCGCAATCTACGACGCAAGCAAAAGGCACTGTCTCGCAAGAAAAAGGGCAGCGCCAACCGTGGCAAGGCAAGACGGCAACTGGCCGCCCTGCACGAACGGGTAGCCAATGCCCGCGCCGATTTTCAGCACAAACTCTCTCACACGATGGTTGACGAAAACCAAGCGGTCATCGTGGAGACATTGAAATCAGCGAACATGATGAAAAATCACAAACTGGCCCGCGCCATTGGCGATGCTGGTTGGCATGGTTTCATCATGAAGCTGGAGTACAAGGCACAAGCGGCGGGTCGCCACCTAATCAAACTTGATCAGTGGTTTGCCAGCTCGAAACTGTGTAGCGATTGCGGCCACAAGATGCCGGACATGCCGTTGCATCAGCGGCAGTGGGTATGTCCAGCGTGTGGGGCAGGGCATGACCGCGACATTAACGCGGCCATGAATATCCAGCAACAAGGCATATTGGAATTAAAGGCGGCGGGACACGTCGTTTCTACCCATGGAGGCCAGCGTTAATCTGCCAATTCGGCAGTAGCGGCCTAAGAAGTGGGAAGCCTCGCCGCTTGCGGCGGGGAGCAGTCACTCTCTTCAGGCCTGCACCCCATATCGACCGGCTGCCGGCCGACAAGGTGGATCCCTTCTATAAACGCATGCGTTGGCAGGTGTTCTTCGGGATCTTCTTCGGGTATGCGGGTTACTACCTGGTACGGAAAAACTTCAGTCTGGCGATGCCCTACCTCATCGAGCAGGGCTTCTCCCGCGGGGATCTGGGTCTGGCCCTCTCCGGCGTCTCCATCGCCTACGGTCTCTCCAAATTCCTGATGGGGAACGTGTCGGACAGATCCAACGCGCGCTACTTCCTCTCCGCCGGTCTGCTGCTCTCGGCAGGCATCATGTTCATGATGGGGACCATGCACTGGGCTACCTCCAGCATTGGCATCATGTTCGTGCTCCTGTTCCTGAACGGCTGGGCACAGGGCATGGGCTGGCCTCCCTGCGGCCGCACCATGGTGCACTGGTGGTCACAGAAGGAGCGGGGTGAGATCGTCTCGGTCTGGAACGTGGCCCACAACGTGGGCGGCGGCATGATAGGCCCCCTGTTCATCCTCGGCATGGGCTGGTTCAACGACTGGCGCAGCGCCTTCTATGTGCCTGCGGCGGCGGCGGCGGCCATCGCGGTGATTGCCTTCTTCGTGATGCGCGATACCCCGCAATCGGTCGGTCTGCCCCCCATCGAGGAGTACAAGAACGACTACCCGAAGGATTACAACGAAAGCCACGAGCAGGAGTTCTCCGCCAAGGAGATCTTCATGAAGTACGTGCTGCACAACAAGCTGCTCTGGTATATCGCCATCGCCAACGCCTTCGTCTACCTCATCCGTTACGGCGTGCTGGACTGGGCGCCCACCTATCTGAAAGAGGCCAAGGACTTCAGCGTGGATCACTCCTCCTGGGCCTACTTCCTCTATGAGTGGGCGGGGATCCCGGGCACCCTGCTGTGCGGCTGGATCTCCGACAAGATGTTCAAGGGCCGCCGTGCCCCGGCAGGCATCCTGTTCATGGTGCTGGTGACCCTCTCCGTGCTGGTCTACTGGTTCAACCCGGCGGGGAACCCGACCATCGACATGATGGCCCTGGTCGCCATCGGCTTCCTCATCTATGGCCCCGTCATGCTGATCGGCCTCTACGCCCTGGAGCTGGCGCCCAAGAAGGCGGCCGGTACCGCGGCGGGCTTCACCGGCCTGTTCGGTTATCTGGGTGGCGCGGTCGCGGCCAACGCCATGCTGGGCTATACCGTTGACCACTTCGGCTGGGACGGCGGCTTCATGGTGCTCACCGTCTCCTGCGTGCTCTCCATCATCCTGCTGGCCATGACCCTCAAGCACGAGAACGAGTCGATTGCCGCCAAGGCGGCTGCCCATAAGGCATAAAACGTGATCCTGCCCTTATCGATTGGAAAAGGGATCAGGTACACTGCCAAAGGCCCCGCACCTGCCGGGGCCTTTTTTCGTCTCATCTGCGGAGTGCAAGCGTGAAGCAAACCCAACGACATCTGGAGATCCTGGACGTCCTGACCCGGCAGGGTTTCGTCTCGACCGACGATCTGGTGACCCATTTTGACGTCAGCCCCCAGACCATTCGCCGGGATCTCAACGATCTCGCCGAACAGAACAAGATCCGGCGCCATCACGGCGGGGCCTCACTGCATTCGAGCACCGTCAACACCGCCTACAGCGCCCGCAAGGTGATGCAGCTCAAGGAGAAGGAGCGCATCGCCCGGGAAGTGGCCGCCAACATCCCCGACGGCTCGTCGCTCTTTATCGACATCGGCACCACCACCGAGGCCATCGCCCGGGCCCTGCTCGACCACCGGGAGCTGCGCGTGGTCACCAACAACCTGAACGTCGCCAGCATCCTGACCGCCAAGGATGACTTCACCGTCATCATCGCCGGCGGCGAAATTCGCAACCGGGATGGCGGCATTGTCGGGGAGGCGACCCGCGACTTCATCGGCCAGTTTCGCATGGACTACGGCGTCATCGGCATCTCGGGCATCGACAGCGACGGTTCCCTGCTCGATTTCGACTATCACGAGGTGAAAATCGCCCAGGCCATCATCGCCCACTCCCGCCAGGTGTTCCTGGCCGCCGACCACACCAAGTTTGGCCGCAACGCCATGGTCAACCTCGGCAACCTCAACCAGATCCACGCCCTGTTCACGGATCAGGAGCCGCCGGAGAAGCTGATGCGACTGATGTCCCAGCATCAGATCGCCTGCCATATCTGCTGAGCTTCCCCGTACAGGCATCAGGCCGCCTCGGGGCGGCCGCTTTTTTTTCTGCCCCCTCCCGGCCTGCGGCGTCTCCCTTGCGGCGCCTAAGAGGCCAGTTCCTGGCGCTGACACACCTTCTTTGACCCCTGATGTTGCCCCCGCACTCGGGCACCCGGTTTGCACCGACGCTAGGCGCCTGCGAGGAATTCACGCCATCGCCTTCATCACCTTGCCCCATGGGCACCCCCATCCGGCACTCTTTGTTCTCCTCCCTGCCCGAAATGGCTGTTTCCGGCAGACCTTAGCTTGGCCAGGCCATCACCGACTGGCAGCATTTTTAGCATTGTGAAAACAATCGCGATCACATTTCTCTCACGAAATGTTCGTTTATTGGTTTTTTATGTTCTAATATGAGCGAAATCAAACATTGCTGTCATGGCAAACACAAAATAAGAAAGTAGGTGAACATGAGCGAACATTATGATCTGGTCGTCGTCGGCGGCGGCATCAACGGGGTCGGCATCGCGGCAGATGCGGCGGGGCGGGGGCTGAAGGTGGCGCTGTTCGAGGCGAGCGATCTCGCCTCTGCCACCTCGTCCAACTCCAGCAAGCTGATCCACGGCGGCCTGCGCTATCTCGAACATTACGAATTCCGGCTGGTGAAAGAGGCGCTGGCGGAGCGGGAGGTCCTGCTCGGTATGGCTCCCCACATCGCCCGTCCCATGCGTTTTCGTCTGCCTCATCGCCCGCACCTGCGTCCGGCCTGGATGATCCGCGCCGGTCTCTTCCTTTATGACAACCTGGCCAAGCGGGACAGGCTCAAGGGGAGTTGCGGTCTGCGCTTCCTGCCACAGGACGGTCTCAAGAGCGGCATCAACAAGGGCTTTGAATACTCGGACGCCTGGGTCGACGACGCCCGGCTGGTGGTGCTCAATGCCATGCTGGCGCGGGACAAGGGCGCCGATGTCCAGACCCGTACCCGCTGTGTCAAGGCGGTGCGCGGCTCCAAACACTGGACCCTGACGCTGGAGCGGGAAGGGGGCGAGCAGTTCACCGTCAGCTGCCGTGGTCTGGTCAATGCGGCGGGCCCCTGGGTCAAGACCTTCTATGACGAGAGCCTGAGCGAGAAATCCCCCCGCGGCATTCGCCTCATCAAGGGGAGCCACATGATAGTGCCGCGCATCCATGAGCGCGAAGAGGCCTACATCCTGCAAAACGAGGACAACCGCATCGTCTTCGTCATCCCCTACCAGCAGGACTATTCCCTCATCGGCACCACGGACGTGGAGCACAAGGGCAGCCCGCGGGAGGCCAAGATCAGCGATGCCGAGATCAACTATCTGTGCAAGGTGGTCAATGCCCACTTCACCAGGCAGATAAGCCCGGCAGACGTGGTGTGGACCTATGCCGGGGTGCGCCCCCTGTGTGACGACGAGTCCGATTCACCCCAGGCGGTGACCCGGGACTACACGCTCGAGCTCAGTGGTGAATCCGACGGCGCGCCGCTGTTGTCGGTGTTTGGCGGCAAGCTCACCACCTACCGCAAGCTGGCCCAGGCCGCCTGCAACAAGCTCAAGCCCTGGTTCAGCCAGATGGGAGAGGACTGGACCGCCTCCTGCCGGCTGCCCGGTGGCGAGTTCGACTGCTCGGTGCGTGAACTGGCGCGTGCCTTTGCGCTGGAATTCGACTGGCTCGACGATCGCAGCGCCCTGCGCATCGCCGAAGCCTATGGCGCTCATGCCCGCCTCTGGCTGAAGGAGGAGCGCGGCCAGCACTTTGGCGCCGGACTGTATGAATCCGAAGTGCGCTATCTCATCGCGCGCGAATGGGCCCACTCCCTGGAGGACATCCTGTGGCGCCGCAGCAAGCTGGGGCTGCGCCTGTCGGAATCCGAACAGCAGCAGCTCGGTGCCTGGCTGCTCGAGCACCACCACGCCCTGCCCGAAGCCTGCTGATGACCCATGGCGGGCGGCCTTTGCCGCCCGCCGTCAAACTGCAATAAACCCCTGCTATAACAATTACCTGCATCCTACACACCATAACAACGAGACCTCTTGATGAAGCAACCTCACCGTACCCTGATAGCCCTTGGCCTTGGGGCTGCCCTGGCGCTGCCCGCACTGGCCGCTGACGAAGGCAAAATCGTGATCGCCCACCGTGGTGCCTCCGGTTACCTGCCGGAACACACCCTGGAATCCAAGGCCCTGGCCTATGGCATGGGCGCCGACTATCTGGAGCAGGACCTGGTGATGACCAAGGATGACCAGCTGGTGGTGATGCACGATCACTTCCTCGATGGCATCACGGACGTGGCCGAGCGCTTCCCCGGCCGGGCCCGCCCGGACGGTCGCTACTATGTGGTGGATTTCACCCTGGACGAGGTGCGTTCCCTGCGCATGACCGAGCCGTTCCAACTGGTGGACGGCAAGCAGGTGCCGGTCTATCCGGCGCGCTTCCCGTTGTGGAAGTCGAGCTTCAGGATCCACACCTTCCAGGAAGAGATCGAGATGATCCAGGGGCTCAACAAGAGCACCGGCAAGCACATCGGCATCTACCCGGAGATCAAGGCTCCCTGGCTGTTCCGCCACGAAGGCAAGGACATCTCCAGGGCTGTGCTCAAGGTACTGAAGGAGTACGGCTACACCAGCAAGAGCGACAAGGTCTATCTGCAGTGTTTCGATGCCAACGAGCTCAAGCGCATCAACAGCGAGCTGATGCCCGCCATGGGTATGGACTTGAAGTTGGTGCAGCTGATGGCCGAGACCGACTGGAACGAGACCATGGTCTACGATGCCAAGGGCAAGGCAACCCCCTATGACTACGACTGGATGTTCAAGCCGGGGGCCATGAAGACCATCGCCACCTATGCCGAGGGGATAGGTCCCTGGAAACCCATGGTGGTAACCGAGCCGGGCACTCCCGGCAAGCCGGTCTTCACCGGCATGGTGAAAGAGGCCCACGCGGCCGGTCTCAAGGTGCATCCTTATACCTTCCGTCAGGATGAGGGGCAGATCCCGGCCTATGCGAAAGACTTCACCGACCTGCTCAACATCTTCCTCTACCAGGCCGATGTGGATGGGGTATTCAGCGACTTCCCCGACAAGGCGGTCGAGGCTATCAAGGCCCACGGCAAATAATAAAAGAAGAGCAACACGGGAATGCAAGCGGGGCCAGGTGCCCCGCTTTTTTGTGCCCGGCGTCATCGCCGGGATGAGGGGCCATGAGAGGGGGACAGAGAGATGATATTGAAATGGATGGATGTAATCTAATGTTTACGATTCGGGGCTAATTTGGCCTCGCGAGTCGCTACTTTTGAGTTGTTTCACTCTGCATTCTTGGTCATTTATCCATCTATCAGCGTGCAAAGACGCTGGTTTCACTTGATTGTTTGTTTTTCCTTGGTAAGGTGGGGGCGGTTGCGTAACAAAGTGCTGACTTGTGTAAATAAAAATATACGGTCAGCGCCCTTGGCTTGAAACAGTAGAGAGAATGAGAAGATGCAAAGAGATCCCCTGAACAACATCCATATCCAGTCCGAACAAGTGATGATCACGCCTGCCCAGCTCAAGGAGAAACTGCCCATCTCCGATCGCGCGTTGGCATTCGTGCAAGGGGCCCGCAATACCATCGCCGACATTATCCACCGTCGCGATCACCGCCTGCTGGTGATCTGTGGTCCCTGCTCCATCCACGACATGGACGCCGCCAAAGAGTACGCAACCAGACTCAAAGCGCTGCATGACGCCTATCAGGACTCTCTCTACATTGTCATGCGGGTCTACTTTGAGAAGCCGCGCACCACGGTCGGCTGGAAGGGCTTTATCAACGATCCGAACCTGGATGGCACCTTTGACGTGGAGCTGGGTCTGCACCGCGCCCGCGAGCTGCTCTGCTGGCTGGCCGAGCTGGAGTTGCCGCTGGCCACCGAGGCGCTCGACCCCATCAGCCCGCAATACCTGGCGGAGCTCTTCTCTTGGTCGGCCATCGGTGCCCGCACCACCGAATCCCAGACCCACAGGGAGATGGCGTCCGGCCTCTCCATGCCGGTCGGCTTCAAGAACGGCACCGACGGCAACCTCGGCACCGCCATCAATGCGCTGCAGGCGGCCTCCAGCCCCCACGCTTTCATGGGGATCAACCAGCAGGGTCAGGTCGCGCTGCTGCAGACCCAGGGTAACCCGGATGGTCATGTGATCCTGCGCGGCGGCAAGCACCCGAACTACGACTCGGTCAATGTGTCGCTGGCGGAAGAGGCGCTGGAGAAGGCGGGTTTGCTGCCCGGTCTGGTGGTGGATTGCAGCCACGGCAACTCCAGCAAGGATCACCGGCTGCAGCCCAAGGTGGCCGACAACGTCATTCACCAGATCCAGGAGGGCAACCGCTCCATCATCGGGGTGATGCTCGAATCCAACCTGTTCGAAGGCAACCAGTCCAGCGAGCAGCCCAAGTGCGAGATGCGCTACGGCGTCTCCATCACCGATGCCTGCATCGACTGGGAGACCACGGATGCGCTGCTGGCCCGCTGCCACAGCCAGCTGGCGGCACCACTTTTGGCCAGAACATCGGCATAAGCCGTGGTATCTTGTTGTAACTGATTGAACCATCGAGGTATCACGGCCCACGCAGTGATACCTTGTTGCCTCTTGAATGACAGGGCGTCGCTGCGGGCGGCGCCAGCAGGGACTGGACATGGCGGAAGAGTTGAATGCCCTCAGGGACAAGATAGATGCGGTGGACAAGCAGCTGATTGATCTGCTGGCTGCCCGTCTCGCCCTGGTGGGGGAAGTGGGGGAAGTGAAGAGCCGGCACGGCCTGCCCATCTACGCGCCGGATCGGGAGGCGAGCATGCTGGCCCGCCGCCGCGCCGAGGCCGAGGCACTGGGGGTGCCGGGGGACCTTATCGAGGATGTGCTGCGCCGGGTGATGCGCGAGTCCTATATTCTGGAGTCCGCCAGCGACAAGGAGCACCACTTCAAGTGCATGAAGCCTGAGCTCGGCAAGGTGGTGATCATCGGTGGCCAGGGGCAGCTTGGCCGCCTGTTCGGCAACCTGTTCAGCCTCTCGGGCTACCGGGTCGAAACCCTGGGTCAGGCCGATTGGCCACGCGCCGACGAGATCCTGCACGGCGCCGGGCTGGTGATGGTGGCGGTGCCCATCGACGTCACCTGCCAGGTGATCGACCGGCTCGGCAACCTGCCGGCGGACTGCCTGCTGGTGGACGTGACCAGCGTCAAGAGTGAACCGCTTGCCCATATGTTGGCGGTACACCAGGGGCCGGTGCTGGGGCTGCACCCCATGTTCGGGCCGGACGTGGCGAGCCTCGCCAAGCAGGTGATCGTCTGCTGTCAGGGGCGCGAGCCCGCCGCCAGCCAGTGGCTGTTGGAGCAGATGACCATCTGGGGGGCGCGTTTGCAGCAGGTGGAGGCCAAGGCCCACGACGAGGCGATGACCTTCATTCAGGCGCTGCGCCACTTTGCTACCTTCGCCTACGGCTGGCACCTCTCCCGGGAGCAGGCCAACATCGACCGCCTGCTTGCCTTAAGCTCTCCCATCTACCGGCTGGAGCTGGCCATGGTGGGACGGCTGTTTGCCCAGGATCCCCACCTCTACGCCGACATCATACTGTCGTCGCCGCAGAACCTCGCGATGATCCGTCGTTACTACCAGAACTTCGGCGAGGCGCTGGGCCTGCTGGAGCGGGGCGACAGGGAAGGCTTCATCGAGGCCTTCAGCCAGGTCTCCGGCTTCTTCGGCGAGCGGGCGGAGGAGTTCCTGCGCGAGAGTCGCACCCTGCTGGCCCAGGCCAACGACCGTCGTCATCACGGCTGATGCACAAAGACATCCATACAAAAGGGGCCTGATGGCCCCTTTTTAATGTTGTTTGTGCTGCACCGATAACCAAGGTAGATGAAAACACAGGTCTGGGCGTGAAATCGCCCTCTTTCATTCGGCAGGCGGTTGACGCAAGTCGGCGTCATGCCAGCCCAGCGGCAGGGTGAGCAGCTGATCGATCAGCTCCCGGCGGTCGGATTTCTCCAGATAGGCGAGGTAGAGCGGGCGGCTCAGGGATTGGCCCCCTTCCACCAGATGAAGCTGCCCCTGCTCCAGGAAGGGGCTCACCATGCGCCTTGGCAGGTAGGCGGCGCCACCGTTGGCCAGCACGAATTGCAGGGCCATGCTGGCGGAGCTTGAATGCAGCACCGGGGTCTTCTGCAGGCTCTGCAATCGGCTCGATGGCGGTTCGAAGCTGGTGCCCCAGTCGAGATGAATGTGGGGCATCTGCATCAGGCTGTCGGCGTTTGCGGCCGGCTCCCGGCTCACCAGTTCGAACACCAGCTCGCCGATGGGGTGCAGGGCAATCTCGTCGATCTTGGTCGGCTCGGAGAGCAGGGCGAGATCGAGGGAGCGCTCCAGCAACTGGCGACAGAGGTGCTCGCGGGAGGCGGTTTCGAGGCGCACCGCGAGGCCGGGGGCCAGGGCATAGACATGGTTGAGCCAGTCGTTGAAGTCGAGCTCCCAGAAGACGGCGGGGGCGCCGATGGCAAGCTGCTGGCTGAAACCGGGGGAGAGGGCCACGTCCTGCTTGGCGCGCCCCAAAGTATGCAGAATGGCGTCTGCGTAGGGCAGCAGACGCTCACCGGAGGCAGTCAGGCGGATGTTGTTGCGATGACGGGCAAACAGGCTGACCCCGAGTTGCTGCTCGAGCTGGCGGATCCGGAAGCTCACCGCCGACTGGGTCAGGTAGAGATTTTCAGCCGCCCGGCCAAAGTGCCGGGTCTTGCTGACCTCGATGAAGGTCCGAAGCAGCTCGGTATCCATTAATCGAGGGACTCGTCGCTGCCGCCACCGCCGCCTTCAAAGCTGCCACCCGCATCTTCATTGGCGCCGCCTGCGACGGTGCACAGACGGTGCACGCGCTTGGGACCAATCACCTTCAGGTATTTGAACCACACCTTGGCGTGGGGGTTGTTGCCGGCTGCGCCGGATTTGACCTGTTCGATAAAGGCACTTTCTACGTCATCGCGCGGGGCCAGGTTGCCCTGATAGAGCGCCAGCATCACTGTGCCGTACTTTTCCAGACTGTCCGCTTCGGCCACGGTGAATTCGCCACTGCGACGCAGGCCACGGGGAAAATGTTTGAAGTCGTTGAAACGCTTGTCTGATTCGAAGCTCATAGTGCTCTTGTTCTGGTTAGTTTGACCTTTGCGGGCAAGTATCATCAGGCCGTCGCAGAGTGCAAAATCAATTTTCTTACTATGTTAATAAATATCTTTTATCGAACAGCCTTTGTCTCATCCCGAGGGAGAATTTTGCGGTCCGCAGCACAAAAAGCCTGAAAAATAGTGGAGTTATGTCAGGTTTTGTACAGCTGGACCCGGTCTCTGCAGGGTAAAAACAATAAAATAAAGGCGCCATACGGCACCTTTGTGTGTTCATGGATTGGCTGAACCTGAGCGTCGGGCACTCATTCAATCATGGCTGGCTGCGCCAGGTTGTCGGCACGCCACAGACGGTAGCGCACTTCATACTCCTGCGGCACATAGATGACGAACGGCAGCTTGGAGTTGTAGTTCACGAAGAAGCCCTGACCATAGATCTGGACGAAGCTCTCTTTCTTCTGGCCATCCGGGCAGGCCATCAGGGTGCTGACAGGACCCGAGACCTGGCCCAGGGTCAGGTAGTTGTAGCCCCAGCCCTTGACGCTGTGCTGTTCCAGGTTGCCGGCGAAGCGGGGCAGGTTGCAGTCCACCAGCATCTTCTTGCCCACTTGCAGCTCGACCATCATGTCGGCTTCGTTTTCGACTTCCGGCAGGCGGATCACGACACGTTCCTGGTTCACTTCGGCGGCAGGGAACATGCTGATATCAAATTTTTTCGGTTCGGCGGCGAAGGCATGGCCGCCCAGTAACAAGGCGCCCAGCAGGCTAAAACGCAATACGGTTTTCATCTGTACCTCATGGGATTGGTTCAACGCCGCTAGACTAACCGCTCTGCCCGTTTCACGCCAGCGCTCCGGCGCGCAAAACCAGCCTGAACCGGCACCGGGTGACGTAATTTGATGCTTTTTTGACGCCTTCCACCCCAAAGGGGCCATTCGGGGGAAAACCGGGCAGGGGAGTCCCCGCCCGGATGGCTCACCTTACCAGCAGCACCTGCTTTGCCCAGGAGCCTGGGACCCGCATGCCGACGGCGCCACTGGTGATGTCCAGATAGGCGACGCCCTTGCTGGCGGGCACCGGGGTCGAGGACCAGAGGTAGACATAGCCGTCGTTCACCTCCTTGCCGTCCCCGGCCATGGCGCGGGGGAAGATGGCCTCGTTCAATGCCGGCTTGTAGCAGGCGGATTCCAGTATGCTGGTGAGCTCCTTGATGGTGGGCAGGCGCCAATCGGTATGGCCGCCGAAACCGTGGAGGGCATGGGTCGGCTCGGTGCGGATCCGCTCTGCGGTCAGCAGGGCCTGCTGCCAGTAGAGCCGGGTCGGCTCGCCGCTGCAGCTTCCATTCTGCCAGCTTTGGCCGAGCTGGCAGCGCATCCAGGTGAGGCCGGAGGCCCGGTCGGTGACGGTGCCGTTGCCGCGATCCAGGAAGCGGGAGCTGGGGCTGGTGCGTGGCATGGTGTCGTCGCAGATGGCGATGGCCAGTGCCAGCGGGCTGCACAGGGTGAGCAGCAGGGTCAGAAGATACTTGTTCATCGGGTTACCTCGGCCACAAGGCGCAGTTGCAGACCGTTGGCATCATCGCTGTTTTGAACTGGAGTGGGATAGTCGGTGCCGGCATCCTCGCCGAGGAAGATGTGTGCAATGGCGCTCAGGGGGGCGCTCTCGAGGCGTCGGGACGGGGTCAGGGTCTGGCTCCAGTAGTAGCCGCTGAAAACCGTGGTCGTGGTGCCGACATCGGGGAAGTAGCGCACATCCAAGCTGACCAGCTGGCCATCCTGGCGGGCGAGGGAGCCGTAGTGCTGCAGGCTCATCAACTCGCGGGAGTGGGGCAGACGCCAGCCCTGGATGCCGCACAGCTGCTGCGCATCGAGCCACTGACGATACTGCTCGGTGGAGCAGATGGCCTCCCCCTCGGGGCAGGCGTAGTCCCGCTCCTCCTGGGTGGGCACATAATCGCCGAGGGACCAGGCGAAGGTGCGGTGCTTGTCTCGCGGGCTGTCGGCATCATCGAGCTTCTTCTCCCAGATGAGGCCGGTGTTGAGATCCTCCACGCACTCCCACTCGTCGGCATTGTCCGCCAGGGGCTGCCCCTTGCCGTCCAGCTTGCGATAGCGCAGGGGCGCCTGGCCCAGGCTCGCCTCCTGGCCCGGGTGATCCGCAGGCTCCTGGGTGAGCAGGTAGTCGACACCATCCGTGTAGGTGGTGACGCCGCTGGCGGTCACCAACGCCCGGGGTTGCTGCTGCATCAGCACGGCGGCGAGTCTGGCCTGCTGGCTCAGGAGCTCGGGGCTTGCGGCAAAGTGCCGGGCGAGCTCGGGCAGCAGGGTGACCTGCCCCTGCCAGATCTGGCGTTGGCGCTCGCCGGTGGCGAGACCTGGCAGGCTGGCGGCGTCATCCCGTGTCGTCAGGGCGAGCGCCTCCAGTGCCCTGTTGAACTCCTCCAGCTGCACCAGGGCCGCGAGTCCCTGACCCGGTTGCAGGGGCGCAAGGGCGAGCAGCAGCTCGGCCTGGGCAGGCGGTATCCCGTCCGCGACCCGGGTCTGCAGCAGCGTGCTCAAGGGGGTGGGGGTGAGGTGCTGATCGTCCAGGCGCGCTGCCGGGTGGGTCAGGGTCAGGGCGCCCGGCTCCCGGGGGAGGAACAGCAAGGGGCTGGTGAGCAGGCCGGGGGCGCTGGCGCTCAACTGGCGCGCGCCAGCCTCGCCACTGACCACGGGCTCGCCTGGCTCGCAGTTGTCGTTCTGGTTCTGGTTGACGCACAGGGTGCCCGCTGCGGGCAGGTTGACCGTCAGACGGTAGTCCGGCGCGGTCAGGGGCGCCTCGTCGGATCCGCCACCACCACAGGCGCTGAGCAGGGGGGCCAGCAGACAGGCCAGCGGGGTCATTCTCATCTTCATTTCTTGTCCTTGGAGGGGCCTTGGCCCCTCTTTGCTTTTATGGGGATGGATCAGCTGCGACGGCAGAGGCGGCGCCAGAGGGTGAGCGGCAGCAGCCAGAGCAGGTTGACAGTACCGCCCCCGCTGCTGTCCGCCGTGTCGAAGTGGATGATGCCGTCATCCGGCGGGGCGACGGGCTCACCACACTGGGCGCCGGTGCGCTGGCTGATGCTCCAGCCGGTGATGCGCCCCTGATGGCCCGGTTTGCTGTCCACCACCTCCAGGGTCCAGCGACCGGCCAGCGGCTCTCCCACCAGGGGGGTGAAGGGCTGCAGGGGCAGCAGCTCGGTGGGGAAGACCCCCTTGAGCCGTGGCAACGGGCTGTATCCCTTGTCCCAGATCTGGATGCGGGTGCCTGAGGGGGAGTTGAGCCAGATCTCCAGCTCATCCAGGGCCAGGTGTTGCAAGTCCAGGTTCAGCTGCAGGCGATCGCTCACCCGGGCGTCGCTCTTCTCCAGCACCAGGCTGGTTTCGCTGATGCCGCGCACCTCCTCGCTCTGGGCATCCTTGAGGGTCAGCGGCTGGCCGTTGGCCCGGCTGATGACGGGGGTGCCTATGGGCAGGGTGAGGGACTGCTGCCACTGACGCTCGGTCGGGCTGGTGCCGCTCATGGCGAGGCTCACCGGCAGGCTCACCTCGTCGCCACAGGCCAGCGGGCTGGCGGCCAGCAGTCGTACTGTGGTGGTGAGGCTGGCACCGGCCGCCAGGGTGGTTGCTGACCAGGCCAGGGGATCGGCCTGCAAGCCGGCGGGCAGGGACAGGGTCAGGGCGTTGAGGGTCACCGGGGTGCTGCCGGCGTTGCTGAGGGTCAGCTGCACCGACTGGCGCTGCCCCAGCGGGATGGCGCTCCCCTCGGCGAGGGCAATATTGACGGGAGCTTGCAGCAGCCCGTGCTGGCGAAATGCCTGCTCCAGCAGACGGGCATAGGCTCGCGTCGGGTAGAGACGGGCTGCAGTATCCACGGTGATCCGGGCCAGTTGCGGCATGCGAATGGCCGGCCCCAGGCCGAAGTGGGATTCGATGATGACGCGATCAAACTCGTCCCTGGCCGCCTCACCGTGCTCGGCCACCGCCGTCAGCAGGGCCTGGAACAGCGGGGTGCCCCAGAGCTGATCCCCGTTGCTGCCGTTGATGGTGCGGTGGGCCGGGTAGCGGTAGTACGGATGGTAGCGGGCGCGCAGATCGTCGAGCTGGCGCGGGGTGCGGTCGGTGAAGCGGGCATCCCAGTTGAACACCATGGCGGGTTCGAATTGGCGACCGGCTTCGCTGCGCTGGCGTTGACTGGCGGCCAGGTAGTCGCCAAAGCCCTCGCCGATGGCTCCCCAGTCACCCTCTTCCCCGAGATCCGGCAGGATGTGGTGCTGTACCCCGTGGCCGAACTCGTGCCAGATGACCATGGGATCCTCGGCATCGGGCACGCCGCTGCGACCCAGCTCCAGCCTGCGTTCGAACGGATCGTAGAGGGAGTTGTCCTGATAGCCCGCGTCCGTGTCGATGTCGAGCGCCCCGGGGATGAGCTCGGTGAAGCCGAGCGCCTTGAGGTGGCGCTGGGCGAGATCCAGATGGTAGTAGGCGTTGATGTCCGCAAAGCCGCGATCGTCCCGGGTCAGGCGAAAACCCTGCACGTCACTGCTGCTGTAGGGGGCCGATTCGGGGGCCATGACATCCACCACCCTGGCATGGGGGCCGCTCAGGCGATACTGCCCGGCTTGCAGGCTCACCGGCAGGGGAACCGGATCCTGGTAGGCGGCTTCTGCCAGCACCAGCGCGTCGTGCCAGACCAGGCTGGCGTCCTGCAGGCGGGTGCGGGGATCGGGGTCGAACACCCGTGCCTGAACCTGCTGATCGCCTGCGTCGGCGACATGCAGAGGGCGGGTAGTTGCCTGATCCCCGAGACGGCCAAGCTCCTGCTCCCCGTCGCAACGGGCAAACAGCTGCACCTGGCTGGCCTTGGCATTGCCTGCCTTGTGCTCGCGCACCCGCTGGCGCAGGGTAGGCACCAGGGTATCGCCGTCTCGCCAGTACCAGGCTTCGACCGGCCCCAGCGTCTCTATCTGGTTGCCGTCGGTGCGCAGGGTGGCGAGCAGGGGATCCAGGGTGCCGCTGGCATCGCAGCCGGGCGCTGTGCTCTGCAAGGGGCGCAGGTTGTGGTAGAGGCGCCAGGGGCGGCCGTCCCCGTCGACACTGACGGCGGCCTGGGTGGCGGCCACCGGCAGGCCGTTCACCAGCTGGCGAAAGCTGTAATGGTGGCCGAGCAGGCTGGCCCTGTCGTAATCGGGGGCGAGGAGCACACCGAGGCGCTGCTCGAGCCAGCGCTTCGGCGTCGTGGTCAGGGGTTGTTCATCGACAAACTGCAGATCGGCCGCCAGCAGCGGCGATGAGATCAGGGTTGCCGCCAGCCAGAGGGCCAGGGAAGAGGGTTTCATGGTTCACTCCAGAAAAAGAGGGCAAGGGGTCAGTGGTTGACGCCCGCCAGGGTGAGCAGGAAGGCAAACTCCTGCGCCGCACGCAGCGCCGCCGTTCGGGGGGCGCCCAGGTGGCCGCCGTCGAGTTCGGTGCGCAGCAGATAGGGGCCTGTTCCCGTGCTATGGGATCGCAGGCGGGCTATCCACTTGAGGGGTTCCCAGTAGGGCACCTGACTGTCGTGCAGGCCGCCCGTCACATAGACGGGGGGATAAGGGGCCTTGTGCAGGTTGTCGTAGGGGCTCAGGCGGCGCATGGCGGCATAGTCACCCGGGATGGCCGGATTGCCCCACTCGGCGTACTCCTGCCGGGTGAGGGGCAGCTCGGGATCCTGCATGGTGCCGAGCAGGTCGACGAAGGGAACTTGCAGCACGGCCCCGGCGAAACGGGTGGGCGCCTGGTTGAGTGCCGCTGCCACCAGCAGGCCGCCGGCGCTGCCGCCCATGGCAAACAGCCGGGCGGGATCGATGGCGGGATCCCGTGCCAGGGCATCGGCCACGGCGAGAAAATCATCCACGCTGTGCTGTTTGTCCCGGCCACGACCCTCCCGGTACCAGGATTCGCCGAGCAGACCGCCCCCGCGCACATGGGCGATGGCGTAGACGAAGCCGCGATCCAGCAGGCTCAGCACCCGGGGCTGGTAGTAGGGGCGCATGGGGGTGCCGTAGGCCCCATAGCCGTAGAGCAGCAGTGCCCTGGGGTGGGTAATGCCCTTGCGCCAGACCAGGGAGACAGGCACCTTGACCCCATCCTTGCCCGCGATCCAGCGTCGCTCGCTCTGATAGGGAGAAGTGTCCCTGCTCTCGGGTGTCCCCTCCCAGGCGCCGGAGGCGAGATCCAGCCAGCGCTGGTGAGGTGGTTCGGCCATCCCCTGGCGGCGAATGAGCACCTTGTCGCTGGCCGGTTCCTGGCTGCCCTGGATCCAGGCCGTGCCTGCGCCATCGGTGAGCGGCAGGCTGTGGGTCAACGCACCCTTGGCGTCCAGTACATCGAGCCAGTCATCCCCTTCCTTGCGGTATTGCAGCACGGTGTGCCGGGCAAAGAGGCGCCACTTCTCGAGTTCCCGGCCCTCGCCGGACCAGAGCCGTTGCCACTCTCCCTTCGCCACCAGGCTCAAGTCGGCCACCTGATAGAGGCCGAGGGCGCCGTCCCGGTTGCTCTTGAGCAGCACCCTGTCCCCCAGGGTATCCAGGTAGTATTCGAGGCCGCGCTCGCGCCCCTTGAGCAGGTCGGCCCGACCTGCGTCCAGCAGGTATTGCTCCGAGCTGTCGTGGTTGTTGCTTTGCAGCACCAGGTGGCGGCGATCCGTGGTGCGATAGAGGCCGAGCAGCCAGGCGGGATCGCGCTCCTCATACACCAGGGTCTCCTTGCCACCCTGCCAGGCCAGCAGTTGCCAGGGGCGCAGGGTCTGGCGCTCGTTGGCGAGGGTGTAGAGGATCTTGCCATCCAGACTCCAGAGCAGATCGCCGGCGCGGTGAGGCAAAGAGGCCAGAGTCTCGCCACTCGCCAGATCCAGCAGGGTGATGCGGTAGTCCCGATCTCCCCTGCGGTCTTCGGCCAGGGCAAGCAGGTGCCCGTCCGGGTGCAGGGCCCAGGCGGCGAGCTCGTAATACCCCTCCGCAGGTTGGCGGGGAGCCAGCCGCTTTCGGGGGGCGGCATTGGCGTCGCTGCGTTGCCACAGGCTGCCGTCCGCCTCCATGCGCCACTGGCTGCCAGCCTGGCTCAACCAGTCGTCCGGCACGGGTTCACCCCGCTCCCGGCCCTGCCACTCCGTCTGCAGGCGCTGCACCAGTGGCGTCTGGTCGGCGAGCTGCCGCTCGGTCCAGCGGTTCTGCTCGCGCAGCAGCGTCAGGAGGGCGGGATCCTGGCGGCTGTCGTCACGCCAGCCACCATAGGGATCGAGACGGGCTATCTCCCCCTTCATCAGTTGCGGGCGCTCGGGGATGAGGGGCGCGGCCTCCAGGGTTGCCTCAGGCTGGGGAGAGGCGGGGATCGGCGTGGCCAGCAGGCTGGCCAGGATCAATAGGCTGTGCATCAGATCCCCACGAAGGTGTAGCGCAGGCTGGCACTCAGGGTGCGGCCGCTCTGGGTGAAGAGGGAAGCATCGGTCCCGGCTTCCAGCCCGGCCACATCCTGATAGCGGGTGTAGCGGGTGTCGAACAGGTTGTCGAGCTTGAGGTTGACCTTGAGGGCGTCGGTGACCAGCCAGTCGGCCGTCAGGGCGAAACTGAGCCAGCCGGCACTTTCGAGGCAGTCCCCCTGGCGGCCGGTCAGGCTGTTGCCGCAGGTGGGCACCCGGCTCATGGCGGCGGCATAGTCCGCCTGAATGCCCAGACTCCACTCATTGGCCTGATAGCTCAAACGGGTGTTGCCCTCGAGGGGCGTCAGGGTGCGCAGCGCTTCACCTTTGTTGTCCTCGCCATCGACCCAGCCGAGCTTGGTAGCGAGCTCCCACTCCTGGGTCAGCCAGTAGCTGGCGGCGAGTTCGGCCCCCCAGGTTTCGGCCTTGGCGACGTTGCGATATTGGCGCAGGATGACGCCATCGCTCAGGCGCAGCCCCACCTCGCGCCAGTCGATGAAGTTGTAGTAGCGGTTGTAGAAGAGCGCTGGCTTGATGCTCCAGTTGTCCCCCTCGCCACTCAGCCCCCACTCGATGCTGTGGCTGGTCTCCTCCTTGAGCCCGGTATTGGCGATGATCTCGAAGGGCGGCAGGGCGAAGTAGTGAGGGATATTGCCGTACACCTTGTCGTAGGAAGGCGCCCGGAACCCGTTGGCGTAGCTGAGCCAGCTGCGCCACTGGTCGTTGAAGCGGTAGCTGGTGGCCAGGCTCGGGGAGAGGTGCCAGCTGTGGTTGCTGTCGTGGCTGCCGTCCAGCGGCGTGAGCCACTGGTGATCCATGCGCAGGGTGGGGGTGAACTGCCACTGGCCCAGGCTGGCCACGTCGCCGAGCCAGACTCCGGCCCTGTCGGTACGGGCTCGGCTGAAGGGGGCGGACTGGCCGGGTTGGGGAATGCCGGCCTCCAGACTCAGCTTCTCCACCGGCCGCTCGTGGGTGGTGCGCTCGAGCTCGATGCCGTAACTGAGCTGATGGGCGAGATGGCCGGTGGCGAGATCCCGGCGCACATCCAGCTCGGTACCGATCCTGTCTTCGGTGAAGGTGGCGAGTTCCCGTTCGCTGCGATAGCGCGGATAACCGCTCAGCAGATCGTTTTGCAGCAGGCTGCGCTTGTTGGCGGTGTTTTTCGAGTGATTGCCGTAGGCACTCCAGGTGAGACTGTCGGCCAGTATTGTGTCGAGGTTGCTCGCCTCCCAGGCCAGCTTGCCCCCCAGGGTGCGTTGGCTGCCCTGCTCGTGGTACTGGCGCACCTGCCACTTGCCATCGGGCTGGGGCACTTCGCGTGGCCCCTGATCCCGCTCGGCGTTGTCCTCGAAGTAGTCGAGTTCGAGGCGCAGCAGATGATGTTCATTCAGCTGGATGCGAGAGCTGGTGGAGGCGCTGATGCCATCCAGATCCGCCGGGATGCGGCTCTCGTCGTAGTTGGCGGTCTCATGCCCCTGCCAGCCGGAGAGGCGCAGCAGGTGTTCAGTATCCCGTATCCGGGCGGCGCCGGTGGCGCTCAGCTTCTGCTTGTCACTGCTGCCATCGTGCAGCACCTTGCTGCTGAGATAGGCATCCTGGCCCTGAAGGTAATCTTCCGGCTGCTTGGTGCTGATGACGATGGTGCCGCCGATGGCATCGGAGCCATGGAGGGAGGAACCGGCTCCCTTGGCCACCTCTATCTGTTTGACGTCGTCGAGATCGAAGCTGAAGCGCCCCACCTTGTCGTTGAGGTCGTCGGCGCCAAAGCCGTCGCTGACCCGCACCCCGTCCTTGATGATGAGCACCCGGTTGCCGCCCATGCCGCGGATGATGATGTTCTGGGGGCGGCCAGCGGAGCCGGTCACCGAGACGCCGGGTTCGTTCTTGAACACATCGGTGAGTTCGGTGGCAACCTGGCGATCCAGATCCTCCTCCGTGATGACGGTGATGGAACCGGACACGTCGGAGAGCTTCTGCTCGATGCGCTGTCCCTTGACCACGATGGTTTCCCGCCCCTTGAGTTCGGGGTGCATGTCCGTTGTGTCGACCCCGGCGGGATCGCTGGCAGCCAGCGCCGTACCGGACAGCAGCATGGGCCAGTAGTGAAGAAGTCGAATTTTCATATTTGAGAATAATTATTATTTAAGCCTGAGGGCGCGGATTATTGCAGAGGGAGTCAAGCAGATCAATAAATGACAATCATTATCATTTTGTTTTTATGATATTGATCGAATTGAATTTTTTGAGAGTTAAATCAGTAAGGTGGTGGCATACGTTTGCGAATGACGCCATGAGAAACAGGAGGACGGGTGTGGTGAGGGCAAGAAAAAGCCCGCCATAGGGGCGGGCTCAAGGAGGTGGGCTGGCGCAGATCAGGGGGCGCGATAGAAGCGATTGAGCTCGTTCATCACCTGGATCAGGGTGCCCATGTCCGGGGTGCCGTGCTTGATGGGGCGATAGGTGTCGCGGTCCAGCAGCTCGAAGTCCCCCTGCTTGTTGAACTGGGTGATGGTGTTGCCCTGATAGATGGCGAAGTCATTCTGATCCCCCGCCAGCAGCCAGGTGCGTGTACTGGCTTCGAACAGGTTGCGCCCCGTGCTGTAGTCACGATAGGGGTTGCGTACACCCAGCATGTTCTTCATCAGGGTCGGTACCAGATCCAGGTGGCTGCTCGCCTGCGCCTGGGGCGCAGGTTCGGCACCAGGCCAGGCCAGCACCAGGGGGACCTGCACCTGATAGGTCGAGTAATTGCTGCCATAGCCCCAGCTGTTGCTCTGGGTCTCGTTGAACTCCTGACCGTGGTTGGAGGTGACCACGACGATGGTCTGATCATCAAGCCCCTGCAATTGTAGTTGGGTCAGCATCTGCTCCAGCAGTTGATCGGTATAGAAGACCGCGTTCTTGTAGCGGTTCTCCAGCTTCTGCAGGTTCTCGGGCCGATAGGCAGTGGCCGGGTTGAAGCGGGTCAACTCGGGCTGGAAGGGGCCCTTGATGCTGGCTGGCACCTGATAATCCCCCGGGCTAGAGAGATAGACCAGAGAGAACCAGGGTCTGTCCGCGGTGCGCGTGCCAAGCCACTGCTGCCAGTCGTCGATGAGCCTGCGGTCATCGGTCTGGCGGGAGACGAAGACCTGCTTGCGCAGACCCGCAAGCAGACTCTGGCGATACTGCTTGGCATCTTCCAGTGCACCGAACAGGCCGAACTGGTAGTCCTGACGCAGCATCTCGTCGAACAGCACGGGGGGGCGCTTGTCGGCCCGGATGTCCCCGTAATAGTGGCCGGGCAGCCCGTAGAAGAGGCTGAACATCCCCATGGCTTCATCATTGCCACCACTCATGTGCTGGCGGAAATTGAAGTGGTTGTCCGCGTAGCGCTGCAGATTGGGCATGTTGATGTTGTTGAGCATGTCGGCTCGCAGGGAGTCGACCACCACCACTAGCAGGTTCTTGTGATCGCTGGGTGCGCTCACGCTGAGGGGGCGCAAGGGATAGAGCAGACGGTGCTCAGCGCTTCCCTGATCTTCGGCCTTCTTCTCATACTGCTCGAGGTCGAGCCAGCCATGCTTGGCCAGGAAGCTCCTGGCGGTCATGGGGTAGGAGAGGGGGAAGTTGGCCCGCTGCATGGTGATGGGTTGATACAGGGTCGCATCCGCCCAGCTGTTGACCAGATGGGTCAGGATGAAGCAGACCAGCAGGGCCAGTCCCACCTGATTGCCGTACTGGCGGCGTTTGCGCTTGTTGATCTTGCGCCACACATAGGCCGACAGCAGCAGTTGCAGCAGGAAGATGGCGGGCACCGCCACGAAGATGATGCTCCAGATAGAGCCCTCTTCGGTCTGCGCCTGATCCAGCAGCAGTTGCCACACCTGGCCATTCAAGTGGAACTTGAACAGCTGGAACACCTGGGTGTCGATAAGCAGCAGCACCAGCGCCAGGGTGGCGATGATGGATGAAATGAAGCGCAGCGGCTTCTCCCTGGGCAGGATGAAGCTCAAGGGGAAGATGGTCAGCAGATAGGTGACGAAGCTCAGGAACGAGAAATGACCTATCCAGCTGATGACGAGATAGGTCACGCCGAGCGTGGTCGACGGCCAGCTGATGGCGCCCAGGTAACGGGTCGAGATCAGCATGGCCAGGATGATGTTGAAGAAGGAGAACCAATGCCCCCAGGTGATCAGGCGAGAGACATTATCGCGATAGGGGTTGCCGGTTTCGACCATAATGATCCATCTGCTTGAAAAACATCAAAGAATGCGAAGAAACTCAGTGCGCATCGTGGCGATGGCCCACCGAGGCGGTGAGTGCCTGGATGAACTTCTCGGTGATCGCCTGGCGCTGGGCCGGGGCCATGCCGTTGATGATGTTGGTGGTCAGGTTGCCAAGGACCATCAGACTGAGATCCACCGGTGCCTTGTGTTTCTCCAGGGCGGTGATCAGGTCGTTCATCAGGGCGTCAAACTGCTCGTTATTGTACTTTGATACGATGGGCATAATCTTGGGTTCACCTCGGTTCAAAGCGCCTTATAATACTTCACCCTTTCGGCTAACACTATGGCTTTGTGACATGAGTCTCGATATCGACAAGATCATTCTTCACTCCCTGCGGGCGGGCAACGATGGCCAGCCCCACGCCGATACCCGCAGCCAGACCCTGCCTGCCGACGAGGCGGTACAAGGGCTGATGGCGGAGCTGCATCGCATCTACAACGGCAAGGGGGGAAAGGGCTTTGGCTTCTTCGCCGATCCCGAGGCCGCCGTCGCCGAGCTGGCGGAGGGGGAAGACGCCCCCAAGCAGCCTTCCCCCGCCTTTCGCATCGCCCTGGAGCAGCTGCTGGCGGAGCAGACCGAGTTCGTCCCCTTTTCCGTCAACCTGACCCAGATGCTGGTCAAGCAGCTGGTGGAGCATGCCCTGGACGAGCAGGGGGTGTTGCTGATTGCCAAGTACAACTATGTGGGGGTGGATTACCTGATGATCGCCCTGCTGGAAGGCAAGGAGAGCGTCACCGTGAGCGAGGCGCTGGAGCTGCGCCACATCCAGTACCTGGATATCGGCAAACTCAATCTGGTGGCCCGCATCGATCTCACCGAGTGGAAAACCCAAGGGGATTCGCGTCGTTATATCACCTTCAGCAAGGGCCGGGTCGGTCGCAAGCTGGGGGATTTCTTCATGGATCTGCTGGGGGCCCGGGAGGGCATGGATGCCAAGATCCAGAACAAGGGGTTGCTGCAGGCGGTGGACGATTACTGCGACAGCCGCCAGCTCGAACCGGCCGAGCGCAATGACTACAAGAAGCAGGTCTTCAAATATTGCACCGAGCAGGCCAGCGCCGGCGAGGAGATCGAGATCAAGGAGCTGTCGGCGGAATTGCCCGGTGATGGGGACCTCGATTTTTACAGCTTCATCGGTCAGGAGTACGAGCTGGAGGAGCGCTTCCCGGCGGACCGTTCCACCCTGCGGGGCTTGACCAAGTTTGTGGGCTCCGGTGGCGGCCTGACTCTGAGCTTCGAGCAGAAGTTGCTCAACAGCCGGGTCTTTTACGATCCCCAGACCGACACCCTGACCATCAGGGGAGTCCCGCCCAATCTCAAGGATCAATTGCTGCGCCAGTCGTAATGTGATCCAGCCGTCATTTCTTGCAAAAAGGCACCGGAGTCCGCTCCGGTGCCTTTTTATTTAAGGGGGTGATGTAGATGGAAACCACCTCAGTACTTTTGTTAACACATTGAACAAAATACCGGGAATGAAAGGGTTTTCAGTGGGATGAAATCCCTTTCAATGACGTAAATTGATTTCCTTTCTGTAATTTAATTTCCATATCTTGGCAAAAATATGGGGATATCCCTTCCTAAGTCGCTGAAATAAGAAAATGTTTTCATAACTTTCTGGAAGAAAATACGTAATTGCATTTCAAAAATGCGAGGCGTGTCATGTGAGGCATTGACTGCTTGGGATAATATGCATCTGCACACAATGCTCTTACAGCGCGGAACTAATACAAGGAAAGGCTCATGAAAAAGAAATTGCTGTCATCCCTGATCGGTCTGGCTACCCTGGGCGTGGCCTGCTCTGCCACTGCTGCCATTGATGAAGGTCAGCTGACCATCTGGATCAACGGTGACAAGGGCTACAACGGCCTGGCCGAAGTCGGCAAGAAGTTTGAAGCCGAAACCGGCATCAAGGTCACCGTCGCCCACCCGGATCAGGTTGAAGTCAAATTCCAGCAAGCCGCCGCCACCGGCAACGGCCCGGACATCTTCTTCTGGGCTCACGACCGTTACGGTGAGTGGGTCAAGTCCGGTCTGCTGGTTCCCGTGACCCCGAATACCGCCACCAAGGCCAAGTTCGAGCAATTCGCCTGGGATGCCATGACCGTCGATGGCAAGACCTATGGCTACCCGGTCGCGGTAGAAGCCGTCAGCCTGATTTACAACAAGGATCTGTTGCCCAACCCGCCGAAGACCTTCGAAGAGATCGCCAAGATCGACGAAGACCTGAAGAAAAATGGCAAGCGCGCCATCATGTGGGCCTATGACACCCCCTACTTCAGCTACCCCCTGGTGGCTGCCAACGGTGGTTACGCCTTCAAGAAGACCGCCACCGGCTATGACGTCAAAGACACCGGCGTGAACAACGCAGGTGCCAAGGCCGGCGTCGGCTACATCTCCGAGATGATCAAATCCGGTCACCTGGAGAAGGGCATTGACTACGGTGTGATGGACGCCAAGTTCAACAAGGGCGAAGTGGCCATGATGATCAACGGTCCCTGGGCTTGGAGCAACCTGGACAAGAGCGGCATCAAGTATGGCGTAGCCCAGCTGCCGACCCTGAAAGGCAAGCCCGCCAAGGCCTTCGTTGGCGTACTGGGTGCCACCATCAACGCCGCCAGCCCGAACAAGGATCTGGCCATCGAGTTCCTCGAGAACTACCTGCTGACCGATGCCGGTCTGGCGCCGATGAACGCCGACAAGCCGCTGGGTGCCGTGGCCCTGAAGTCCTTCCAGAAGACCCTGGAAGCCGACCCCAACATCAAGGCCACCATGCTGAACGCCCAGAACGGCGAACCGATGCCGTCCGTGCCCGAGATGAGCCGTTTCTGGTCCTCCTTCGAAACCGCCCTCAAGAACATCACCTCTGGCCGTCAGGGTGTTGACGAAGCCCTGGATACCGCTGCCAAGCGTATCGTCCAGTAAGCATGCACTACCCGGGAGGCCTTCGGGCCTCCCACTCTCTCAATCTCTCTTGGCGCAATAAAGGTTAATTGGCATGGAAGTAGTACCTTCTATCGAATCCTATGCCGGTCCGAAGAAAGACAAGTACGTCTGGCTGAAATGGACCATGGCGGCACTGATCGCAGTGCTTAATGGTTATGCGGCCGTGATGATGTATGCCAGCGGCGAGTGGGTATTTGCCCTGCTCGATCTGGTGGTCGTCTCCGTCGGTCTCTATGTCTTCATGAACAAGAAGACCTATGCCCACCGTTATATTTTCCCCGGTGTGGCAGGCATGGTTGTTTTTATCATCTTCCCTCTTGCCTACACGATCGGCATCGCCTTCACCAACTATTCGGGATCCAACTTGCTCTCCCTTGAGCAGGCACGGGATTACCATCTGAAAAAAACCTACAAGGTGACCGGCGGTGAATTCGATTTCACCCTCCTGGGTGGTGAGAACAATCAGTTTCAGCTGCTGCTGAAACAGGACGACCAATCCTTTATCAGTCAACCCCTTACCTTGCTGAACAACAAGGCGCTTACCCTGGCCGTCCGTGAAGGACGGGTCCGTGACGAGCCCCAGGTTATTCAGTTGCAACCCCTGGCCGGGGAGGCGACCGACAAGGCGGCACCCATTCGTGCCATCGTCGATCACCGCACCCACCTGAGTGCCCTGGATGTGGTACTGCCCGAAGGCAATATCCATCTGACCCTGAGCAGCCTGCGCAAGTTCGCCGCCCAGAAACAGCTCTATACCCAGCTGGTCGACGGCGCCGTGCTCAAGTCCGGCGTCATGATCAAGGACAGCAACCTGCTGCGTGACAACCAGAGCGGCGAGCTGATGCAGCCCAACGGTGACACCGGCTTCTACCAGTACATCGATGCGGAAGGTCACTTCGTCGGCAAGGGCATTGCCCCCGGTTTCGTGGTGAGCGTGGGTTGGAAAAACTTCATGCGCATCATGACGGACCCGGGTATCCAGAGTCCCTTCATGCAGATCTTCGTCTGGACCGTGATCTTCTCCGCCTGTTCGGTGGCGTTCACCCTGGCGATTGGCATGGTGTTGGCGTGTCTGGTGCAGTGGGAGCAGCTCAGGGGGCGTGGTTTCTACCGGGTCATGCTGATCCTGCCCTATGCGATACCGGCGTTCATCTCCATCCTGGTGTTCAAGGGCTTGTTCAACCAGAACTTCGGTGAAATCAACCTGTTCCTGGAAGCGGCCTTCGGCATCAAGCCGGACTGGTACACCAATCCCTTCCTGGCCAAGGTGATGATCCTCATCGTCAACACCTGGCTCGGTTACCCCTACATGATGATCCTCTGCATGGGCCTGCTCAAGGCGATTCCGGAAGATCTCTACGAGGCGTCTGCCATGGACGGGGCGGGGCCGGTACAGAACTTCTTCAAGATCACCGTACCGCTCTTGATGAAGCCGCTGACACCGCTGTTGATTGCATCCTTTGCCTTCAACTTCAACAACTTCGTACTTATCCAGTTGTTGACGAACGGGGCGCCGGACATCATCGGGGCCACCACGCCGGCCGGGACCACCGACTTGCTGGTGAGCTACACCTACCGGATCGCGTTCCAGGGCTCGGGTGGTCAGGACTACGGTCTGGCCAGTGCCATCGCCACCGCCATCTTCCTCATCGTGGGTGCGCTGGCCTTGCTCAACCTGAAATTGTCCAAAGCCGACAAGCAACTGTAAGGAGGCTTCAACATGGCAATCGTACAACCCAAATCAGTCAAATACCGGGTGTGGGCAACCCACCTGGTGATGTGGGGCTTCCTGGCACTGATCATCTTCCCGCTGATCATGGTCATCGCCATCTCGTTCCGTAACGGCAACTTCTCGGTGGGGGAGATCATCCCCACCAATCCGACCCTGGATCACTGGAAGCTGGCGCTCGGAATGTCCATCACCAACGCCGATGGCAGCATCACGCCGCCGCCGTTCCCGGTGCTGACCTGGCTGTGGAACTCCATCAAGGTGGCGGGCATCACCGCCCTGATGATAGTGGTGCTCTCCACCACCTGTGCCTACGCCTTCGCCCGTCTGCGGTTCCGTGGCAAGTCCACCATCCTGCAGGGCATGCTGATCTTCCAGATGTTCCCGGCGGTGCTGGCACTGGTGGCCATCTACGCGCTCTTCAACAAGATCGGTGACTACATCCCCTGGCTGGGTCTCAACACCCACGGCGGCCTGATCCTGGCCTACATGGGGGGCATTGCCCTGCACGTCTGGACCATCAAGGGCTACTTCGAGACCATCGACTCTTCCCTGGAGGAGGCGGCGGCCATCGATGGCGCTACTCCGTGGCAGGCGTTCCGCCTGATCCTGCTGCCCCTGTCGGTGCCCATTCTGGCGGTGGTGTTCATCCTGGCCTTCATCGGCTCCATCACCGAGGTGCCCATGGCCTCCATCCTGTTGCAGGATGTGAACAATCTGACCCTGGCGGTCGGGGCTCAGCAGTACCTCTATCCGCAGAACTACCTGTGGGGTGACTTCGCCGCAGCCGCCGTGCTGTCAGGCTTCCCCATCACGGTCGTCTTCCTGCTCGCCCAGCGCTGGCTGGTGGGTGGTCTGACCGCAGGCGGCGTGAAAGGTTAACGGTTCATGGCCGGGGGAGCTGGCTCCCCCCGTCATCACGATTTGCAAAGATTCAAGAGCGGAGCTCGACATGGCTGAAGTAGTACTCAACAACGTTCGCAAAAATTACGACCCGGCTGTCCACAAGGACACCCTGCGCAGCATCAACCTGGACATCAAGGAAGGGGAGTTCATCGTCTTCGTCGGCCCGTCCGGCTGCGGCAAGTCCACCCTGCTTCGGATGATCGCGGGTCTGGAAGACATCACCAGCGGCGAGCTGACCATCGGCGGGCGCTACATGAACGACGTGCCGCCGGTGGAGCGCAACGTCGGCATGGTGTTCCAGTCCTACGCCCTCTACCCGCACATGAATATCTACGAGAACATGGCTTTTGGCCTCAAGCTCAAGAAGATGGACAAGGAGAACATCCACAAGCGGGTGATGCGCGCCGCCGAGATCCTGGGTCTCGAGCCGCTGCTGGACCGCAAGCCCAAGGCCCTTTCTGGCGGTCAGCGTCAGCGGGTGGCCATCGGCCGCTCCATCGTGCAGCAGCCGCAGGTGTTCCTGTTTGACGAACCGCTGTCGAACCTCGACGCCGCCCTGCGGGTCAAGATGCGCATCGAGATCGCCAAGCTGCACAAGGAGCTCAACTCCACCATCATCTACGTGACCCACGACCAGGTGGAGGCCATGACGCTGGCCAACCGCATCGTGGTGCTGAGCCCGCTCAAGGGCGAGGCGGCCACCAACCTGGAGCAGTTCGGCACCCCCCTCGAGCTCTACCACAACCCGGACAACAAGTTCGTGGCGGGCTTCATCGGCTCCCCCAAGATGAACTTCCTGGCGGGCGAGCTGGTGGAGATCGGCGAGCAGGAGTGCGTGGTCAAGCTCACCTCCGGCGATACCGTGCGTGCCCGGGTGGATGCCCGTCGCGGCGCGGTGGGCGACAAGGTGGAGCTGGGCATTCGCCCCGAGCACCTGGTGCCGCTGGGTCATGCCCATGCCGACAGCCGCGTGAGCGGCGTGGTGCAGGTAGCCGAACACCTGGGGGCAGAATCCTTCGTCTACATGGACGTGGATGGTCACGACTTCACCGTCAAGGCGAGCTCCGACATCGACGTGGCCACCGGCCAGGAGTACAGCGTCGGCATCCCGGCCGAAGCCTGCTACCTGTTCGATGCCAAAGAGCAGGCGTTCCCGCGCACGGCCAAATATATCCGCGCCTGAGAGGGCGAGAGTGCCAGGTTTTCCTTTCTATACGTTCAATGCCTTTTGCCGGTCGCAAGACCGGCTTTTTATTGCCCGTCATCCGAAGCCCGGGTTCCGGCCAGCGGGGGCGGCTGGCCGGAACCCGTCACTGCCCGTGCTTGTCTGACTCGAGGGCGGCGGTGACGTCCGGCACGAAGTGCTGGCTGGTGAGCGGCGGGCGCTCATACCCTTCGGTCTTGATGGGAGGCAGGGTGATGGGCTCGTAGTGGATCGCCTCGTAGGGCACCTTGCCAAGGAGGTGGGAGATGCAGTTGAGGCGGGCGCGGCGCTTGTCGTCGGCGTCCACCACGAACCAGGGGCAATCCTCGGTATCCGTGTAGGTGAACATGTCATCCTTGGCGCGGGAGTATTCCACCCAGCGGGAGCGGGATTGCAGATCCATGGGGCTGAATTTCCAGCGCTTGATGGGAGTATTGATGCGCTCCTTGAAGCGTTTCTCCTGCTCTTCGTCGCTGACCGAGAACCAGTATTTGATGAGGGTGATGCCGGAGCGGATCAACATCCGCTCGAATTCGGGGCAGGCGCGCAGGAATTCGCGATACTCGTCGTCGCTGCAAAAGCCCATCACCCGTTCGACCCCGGCCCGGTTGTACCAAGAGCGGTCAAACAGCACCATCTCGCCCGCCGAGGGCAGGTGCGCCACGTAGCGCTGGAAGTACCACTGGGTGCGCTCCCGATCCGAGGGGGCGGGCAGGGCGGTGACCCGGCAGACCCGGGGGTTGAGGGGCTCGGTGATCGCCTTGATGACGCCCCCCTTGCCCGCGGCGTCGCGCCCCTCGAACAGCACCACCACTTTGAGCCCCTCCTGCTTGACCCACTCCTGCAACTTGACCAGCTCCTCCTGCAGGTGGGCGAGGTGATGTTCGTAGGTCTTCTTGTCCAGGCGGGGGCGTTTCTTGCTCTTTTCCTTGGCCATCATCCTCTCCTTGGTGACTCCTCGTTGTGAGTCTCTCCAGCTTGCACCAGGCGGGCACCCCTGCCAAGGGTGGCGTGTTACACTGCCGCCTCATCAGCCGCTGGCAACAGAAAAACAGGAAAGCCAGTTTCATCGCCGCTGGCAACAGGAGAAAACATGAAGCAGTTTATGGAGATAGCGGGCCGCCGCATGGCCTATCAGGACGAGGGGCAGGGTCCGGCACTGCTCTTTGGCCACAGCTACCTGTGGGACAGTGCCATGTGGGCACCGCAAATCGAGGCCCTTAAGGAGCATTATCGCTGCATCGTGCCCGAGCTTTGGGGTCACGGAGATTCCGATGTGCTGCCCGAGGGGCCCTGCACCCTGGCGACCCTGGCCCGGGATCACCTGGCGCTGCTCTATGCCCTCGGCATCGACGAGTGCGTGCTGGTGGGGCTCTCCATCGGTGGCATGTGGGGCGTGGAGCTGGCGCGCATGGCGCCTGCTCGCCTCAAGGGCCTGGTGCTGATGGACAGCTTCGTCGGCCTTGAACCCCAGATCACCTGCGAGCGCTATCTCGGCATGCTGGCGATGATCGAGCAGGTCGGCGCCGTGCCTGCGCCCATCGCCGATCAGGTGGCGCCGCTCTTCTTCGCCCATCAACCGGACGCGGCCCTGATGGCCGGTTTCAAGGCCCGGCTGGCCCAATGGCCCGCCGACAAGGTGGCGAGCCTGGTGGCGGTGGGGCGCAGCTTCGTGACCCGGGAGGATCGCATCGACTGGCTCGAAGAGATGAGGCTGCCCGCACTGGTGATGACGGGGTGCGAGGACAAGGCTCGCCCTGTGCTGGAGGGGTATCTGATGGCCGAGGTGCTGGGGTGCCCGTTCAGGGAGATCCCGGGGGCTGGTCACATCTCGACCTTGGAGAACCCCGCGTTCATCAACCAGGCGCTCGCCGAATTTCTCGCCGAAGTGGCAGGGTGACGCTGCGCCGGATAGCCGTAAAAAAGGAGCCATGGGCTCCTTTTTTGTTGTCCAGTCCGGATGGGGCTACCAGATGTAGCCCACCCCGAAGCCTGCATAGAGTTCTCCCTGATGCTGGACGATGGGGCTGTCCGCAATGTCATCGTCGTAGCGCTCGTAGTTGATGCCAAAGCCGCCAATCCAGTTGGCGCTGAAGCGATAGCTGCCGATGAGGGAGACCATGGGGGAGAGGGTGGTGCCCGTGTTCCACGCCGGCCTGTCCGCCCTCGCTTCGTCTTGCGAGACACCGCCGAAGTAGTAGTTGGCGAGGTTGTGGCTGCGCAGCATCACGCCGGCTCCCGGCATCAGCAGCAGGGGGCCGCGGATGATGGGGAAGTTGGCCCACAGCATCAGCTCCTGACCGTTGCTGGTACCGGTCACATCCGTGGTGGCCCGCACGCTCCAGAGGGCGTAGGGAGTGATGAGATCGGCTCCAACACCGGCCTCGAACTGCCCCTTGCGCTTCTCCATGCCATGGAGGAAGGGATCGTCGTCCGGGTCCAGGTTGCCAAAGCGCATCCGGCCGAAGGCATAGGTCGAGAGGTTGCCATCCCGACTCAGGTAGTAGCGGGCCCGATCCCCCAGATACATCAGGTTGTCACCAAAATAGAGGGCCCCCGGGATGGGCATCAGGGTATCGTCCTGGTGCTGGTAACGGGCCTGACCGCCGATGACGGCCCCGCCCAGCACCAGCCCCTTGGGAATGGTGCTGTCAGGGCTGTCGCTGGAGAAGGCGCTGAGGGCCCCGATATCGAGGTCTGCCCGGACGGGAGAACAGAACAGCAGTGCCAGAAAGGCACCCAGAGAGGCATGGCGCAGGGCAGGGACTGGGGACATGACAGATCCTTGTCGGTGGGTGGGCGTGGGAACGAATCAGACCGGCGTAGCAAGTCAAACGGATGTCGGTTTTCAATTAAACCCGACAAGGCAAGCATGAGCCAGCGTCACGGAGGTGCTGCTAGTGGCCGGTATCTGGAAGGGGCGAGACCCGGCCTCGCCCCTTGCCAGGGTCAGGGGGCGGGGCGGGGGAGATCTTCCCGCTTGGGCCAGGCATTGAGCACCGCTTTGACCAGGGTGGCGAGGGGAATGGCGAAGAAGACGCCCCAAAAGCCCCACAGACCGCCAAACACCAGCACGGCGATGATGATGGCCACCGGGTGCAGGTTGACCGCCTCGGAGAAGAGCAGGGGGACCAGCAGGTTGCCGTCGAGGGCCTGGATCACGAAATAGGCCACCATCAGCCAGGCGAAGTCGGGGGTCAGCCCCCACTGGAACAGGGCCACCATGGCCACCGGCACGGTCACCGCGGCGGCACCGATATAGGGGATGAGCACGGAGAAGCCCACCGCGACCGCCAGCAGGGCGGAGTAGCGCAATCCCATCAGGGCGAAGGGCACATAGGTGGCGATGCCGACGATGACGATCTCGATCACCTTGCCGCGGATGTAGTTGATGATCTGGTCGTTCATCTCCACCCAGACCCGGTTCACCAGGGTGCGGTTGCGGGGCAGGAAGCGGCGCAGGCCTCCCATCAGCACCTGTTTGTCCTTGAGCATGAAGAAGACCATCAGGGGCACCAGGATGGCGTAGATGAGGATGGCCACCACGTTGATGAGGGAGCTCAAAGAGGCGCTCACCAGTTGTTCGCCGCCGGTCAGGATGCGCTGGCGAATGTTGTCGATGATGGTTTCCACCAGGCTGACGTCGATGATCTCGGGGTATTTTTCCGGCAGGGTGCGGACATAGTCCTGGGCATGGGCCAGCATGGCGGGGGCCTCCTTGGCCAGGTTGACCCCCTGGCTCACCAGCGTCGGGATGAGGCCCAGCAGCATCAGGGTCGTCACCGTGATGAACAACAGCAGGACCAGGCTGGTAGCGACGGTGCGAGAAAGGCCGCCTCGTTGCAGGCGACTCACCGGCCACTCCAGCAGATAGGCCATCACCAGGGCCACCAGCAGCGGTGCCAGCAGATCCCCAAACAGCCAGAGCACGGCAAAGCAGAAGACCAGCAGCAGGAAGAGGGTGACGGCATCGGGGTCGGAAAAACGGGTCTGATACCAGCGCTTCAATACATCTAACATCGAGGCTTCCTTGAATGGCGGCTCACGGGGTGGGTGGCATGGGCTCGGGGGCGAGCAGGGCGTCCCGAGGGGGACGGGCAACGACGAGCAGCAGGGAGAGGCGGGCAGCTGACTCTTCCCGGGTCTGGACATGGTGACCCTGACGGCGCAGATAGGCGGGAATGTCCTGCCGGGAGCCTGCATCCCCGAGCTGGATGCACACGGATTGACCGGGCCGGGCCTGGCGCAACCAGAGCTTGAGCCGGATGAGGGGCTCGGGACAACGCCAAGGGGTCAGGTCGAGCTGTTCCATGAGAACTCCATCTCGTGCGTGGCGGTCATTATGGCCGTGATGAGAGGATGAAACAACGCTTGTGGGCCTTGAATGGCAAGGGTATTCTGCCGATGCCCGCTGGGGTCTGATTGGAGATAGAGATAACGTGGCACGTTTTTCCCCCCTGATAGCATCGCTTCCCCTGTTGGTCACCCTGATGGGGGCGACCTTCCACGCCCAGGGGAGCAACCAGTTGCCCGACATCGGTACCGCCGGGGTCGCCGCACTGCCCATCGAGCAGGAGGTGCGCTATGGCAACGCCTTCATGCGTTTTGCCCGGGCGGGCCTGCCCATCATCGATGACCCCGTGCTCAACGAATACATCGACGATCTGGGCCAGCGGCTGCTGACCAATGCCGACGGGGTGCGCTTCCCGTTCACCTTCTTCCTCATCAACGATCCCAGCATCAACGCGGCGGCCTTCCTCGGTGGCCGGGTCAAGGTGCACACCGGCCTCTTCCTTTACGCCGAGAGCGAGAGCGAGCTGGCCTCGGTACTGGCCCACGAAATCACCCACGTGACCCAGCGTCACATCGCCCGTTACATGGAGGCACAGGCGAGCAGCTCCGCCATGACCCTGGCCGGCCTGGTGGGCTCCATTGCACTCGCGGTGATCAACCCCACCGCTGGCATCGCGGCCTTGCAGACCACGCTTGGTTTGTCGATGCAGTCGGCCATCAACTACACCCGGGACAACGAATACGAGGCGGATCGCATCGGCATGAAGACGCTGTATGACGCCGGGTTCGATCCCATGGGCATGGCCAACTTCTTCCAGAAGCTGGCGGCGGAGTACCGCTATGCCAGCAAGCCGCCGGAGATGCTGCTGACTCACCCCCTGCCGGAGACCCGGATCAGCGAAGCCCGTGCCCGGGCCGGGAGCTATGGCGCGCGCGCCCTGCCGCCGAGCCTGGACTTCTGGCTGGCCAAGGTGCGCATCCAGGTGCGCTATGGCACCGAGACGCCCCAGGCGCTGCTCACCTACTTCGACAGCCGCCTGCAGAAGGGGGATTACCCCCTCAAGGATGCCGCCATCTATGGCAAGGCGCTGGCCCTGTTGCAGCTCAAGCGCACCGACGAGGCCGACACCCTGATGCAGGAGCTGGCGACTCGTCACCCGGAGGATCTCTTCGTGGTGGATGCCCTGACCGACATCGATCTCGCCAAGGGGCGCAGCGCCCAGGCCATCGCCAGACTGGAGCGCTTCCGCACCCGGATGCCGGACAACGAGGTGGTGGTGGTGAACCTCGGCAACGCCTATCTGGAGGGGGGCAACTACAAGAAGTCCATCGCCATCCTGGACCCTTATGCCCGGGAGCACGACGAGAACAGCCTGGCCTGGAGCCTGCTGTCGGACGCCTACCGCAAGGCGGGCAGAATGACGGACCTGCACATGGCGCGGGCTGAGACCCTCTCCCTGCGCGGGGACTACCAGGCGGCCATCGACGAACTGATCGTGGCCCGGGGCACCACCAGCGACAAGCTGACCCTGGCCCGCATCGAGGCGCGCATCACCCAGCTGGAGCGGGCCAAGAAGGATCTGGACAGCCTCAAGGGCTGAGGCCGGAGCGGGTTGATGGCAGGCGGGGTGCTCCTTTGGGGGCACCCCGCCTTGTTTTGCAGGCTAAAATAGGGCCTTTCATCGGTTTCAACGCATCTTGATGATGAAGACATGAATGTGATAGATGGCTCTGCTATGGGGCGCTCGCTAGGCGGCGTTTTATCTCGCCTATCTTCTGCTCGTCCAGCTCCCCCACCAGGGTCTCCAGCAGCGTGCCCCTGGCATCGAGCAGATAGCTGGTGGGCAGCGCCCCGGGCCTTGGGAACGGGAGGCGGGCGTCGTCATCCGGGATCATCAGGGGAACCCTGATGGCGTGGCGCCGTGCTAGCTCGGTCAGTTCGGTGGGGGAGGCGGGGTCATAGTTGATGGCGATCACCCGGATCTGGCCTTCCTGGTGCAATGTTGCCAGCAGGGGCATCTCCCGCAGGCAGGGGGCGCACCAGGGAGCGAAGTAGTTGACCAGCAGCGGTTTGCCACCGAGATCCGCGAGGCTGACCTTCTTTCCCGCGCCGTCGGTGAAGTCGGGTGCCGGGCTGCAGGCCCCCAGCAGGGTTGCCACAATCAGCCAACAGATCCGTTTCATTTCCATAGCCTTCCTGCTTACCCTGACCATCCGTTTCCCCTACAATAGCGCCATTTCTTGTCCCATCTTGCGATTAATCAGGGAGTTATCATGAGCGAGACCCAAATCTACCACAATCCGCGCTGCTCCAAGAGCCGTGAAACCCTGGCCTTGCTGGAACAGCACGGGGTCGCCCCCGAGGTGGTGCTCTATCTGGAGCAGGCCCCGAGCGAGGCACAGATCCGCACCCTCCTGAGTCAGCTTGGCTTCACGGATCCCCGACAGCTGATGCGCACCAAGGAAGATCTCTACAAGGAGCTGGGGCTCGGCGAGGTGAGCGGCGATGATCTCATTCGTGCCATGCACCAGCACCCCAAGCTCATCGAGCGCCCCATCGTCATCAAGAACGGGCAGGCCCGCATCGGTCGTCCGCCCGAGCAGGTGCTGGAGATCCTCAAGTGAGCACCCGCTTCGCTCGCCTGCTGACCCTGGCCGGTTTTTTCGGCCTGCTGGCCTGGGTGCTGCTCTGGCACCTCTGGCTCTCGCCCCACCCGGATCTCGCCCCCTGGCTGTTGCCGGTGATCTGGACGGTGCCGCTGCTCTTCCCCCTCAAGGGCATAGTGCAGGGCAATCCCTACACCCACGCCTGGGGCAACTTCGTGCTGATGCCCTACTTCCTGCACGCCCTGACCCTGATCACCACGGATGAGGGGGAGCGGTGGCTGGCGGTGGTGGAGCTGGTGCTCACCACCCTGGCGTTTGTGGGCACCATCTATTATGCCCGCCTGCGCGGCCGCGAGCTGGGGCTGAGTATCCGCAAGAAGAAAGATTGAGCGCCTCCCTGTCCGCCTGCTGGCGGGCAGGGAATGTGTCTGAAACCGACGCAAGCCAGCGAATGGCATCTGGCGGTATCGCCCCGAAGTGGCTTGCTTATCTCCTTGATTAATTTATGGATATTGATCGCTGATTGGCAGGGAAGCGCCTCTGTTGACAGATCTGCCACCCGGCTTGCCAGCCTCAGTCAGCCCCTGTTATGCAAAAAGGGGTATGCTTGTGTTTTCAACAGACTCGAGTGATCCATATGACAATCCTGCGTTCCCCCCTGTTGCACAAGACCCTGCTGGCCCTGACCGTCTCCCTCTCCGTCAGTTCCCTCGCCGATGCCTGTACCCGCGCCGTCTATCAGGGGGAGGGAGCGCTGGTGGTGACCGGTCGTACCATGGACTGGCGCAGCGCCATGCCGACCAATCTCTGGGCGCTGCCCCGTGGCATCGCGCGGGAAGGGGAGGCCGGCGCGCACTCCATGACGTGGACGTCGCGCTACGGCTCCGTGGTGGCGGCAGGCTTCGATGCAGGCACCGCCGACGGCATGAACGAGAAGGGGCTGGTGGCCAACCTGCTCTATCTGACCGAGTCCGAGTATGTGACCCCGAGCGACAAGGATCCGCGCAAGACTCTCTCCATCTCGCTCTGGGCCCAGTACGCGCTGGACAACTTCGCCACCGTGGCCGAGGCGGTCGAGGCCCTGTCGAAGGAGGAGTTCTATGTGGTGACCACCCTGACCCCGGATGGCAAGCCGGGCCAGCTGCACCTCTCCCTCTCCGATGCGAGCGGCGATTCCGCCATCTTCCAGTACGTGGGGGACAAGCTGCAGATCTACCACGACCGCAGCTATCAGGTGATGACCAACTCGCCGACCTTTGACAAGCAACTGGCTCTCAACGACTACTGGGAGGAGATTGGCGGTCTCACCATGCTGCCCGGCACCAACCGCTCGGCGGATCGTTTTGCCCGCGCCTCCTTCTATATCAAGACCCTGCCAAAGACCGACCAGGCCAACGAGGCGGTGGCCGGGGTGATGAGCGTGATGCGCAATGTCTCGGTACCCATGGGGATCAGCACCCCGGATCAGCCCAACATCTCCACCACCCTGTGGCGCAGCGTGGCGGATCAGCAGCATCGCCGCTATTTCTTCGAGCTGACCCATCTGCCCAACACCTTCTGGGTGAGCATGGACAAGCTGGATCTCGCCGCGGGGGCCCCGGTGCGCAAGTTGCCCCTGACCGAGCAGCAGCTCTATGCGGGGGAGACGGCGGAGAAATTCGTCCCGGCCAAGGCGTTTCGCTTCCTGCCGGCCAGCCCCAAGGCCTGAGCGTTCCCCCGATGACAACGCCCCGCTCGGGGCGTTTTTTTATGGTGGGGATGAGGTGGCCGTGCGGTGGGCGGCGATCTGCGCCTCGCAAAAGCGCATCAGCTCCGGGTAGAAGTGCAGGAAGGCGTGCTCGGCCTCGATCCAGCGAGCCTGATCCAGGGCGTGGAGCGCCTCCCCGAGCGGTACGGGGCGGCGCAGCCGACGACCGATGCCGTTGAGGGCCGCTCCCACCCCTTCCCGGTACTGGTAGGAGGCCAGCCAGTCCTGCTCGGCCATGCGCCGCAGGGCCATCGGCAGGCCCTGTGGCAGGCTGTGATGATCCAGGAGAAGCTGACCATAGCTCTGCGCCAGAAAGCGGGGCAGGGGGGCTGCGCTGAACCTCTGCCAGTGCTGGCTGAGCCAGTGATCGTAGAGCATGTCCACCACAATGCCGCCGAAGCGGCGCCAGGGGGGGGCGAAGCTCGCCACGGTGGCCCGATGGGCCGGGTGGGCATCGGTGAAGGCGTCTATCTTGCGGTGCAGCCAGATCCCCTCGTCGAAGTGGTCAGCCAGACCCGTCGGCAGCGGGCCCTTGATGAAGTCCCCCAGCAGGTTGCCGGTGAGGGAGCTGCCGGTATGGGCCGCCAGATGGAGGTGGGCGAGAAAATTCATGGGATGGGGCTCGCGTGCCTGGGCGTGAACGGGTGATCCGAGCCTAACGAATCGTGGCCGGATTGACCATGGGCAGGATGTTTCATCCCCAAGTCCCCTTGCCGGACAAATTTGAGGCGTGGTAAGGTGCTTGCCATCTTTGTCACAGGACGCGACAAATCACCATGATGCGCAAAGCCAGAGGCTTTTTTCTGGCCTTCTACTTCAAGCCTTTCTATCTCTCCGAGTGGTTCGACGAATAGGTCGAGGCCCCGGAGCAGTTCATTGACGCCCATGGCGGCGTAATCCCGCTCATCTGCAATTTGCCGTTTGTTGGCCATCGCTTGCCCGCGCCTGCGATGCCTTGACCGCGCCTGTGCGCTTTTTATGTAATGGAGTACTCACGATGAAGACCACACTGACCCTGTCAGCCCTTGTTGCTGCCTGTCTGCTCGCCGCCCCCGTCACCGCCAAGGAGTGGAAGACGGTACGCTTTGGCGTGGAGGGGGCCTATCCACCCTTCTCATGGACCGATGCGTCCGGAGAGATCAAGGGATTTGACATCGATCTTGCCAACGCCCTGTGCCAGCAGATGGCCGTCAGGTGCGAACTGGTGGCCCAGGATTGGGACGGCATGATCCCGGCCCTGCTGTCGCGCAAGTACGACGCCATCATCGCCGCCATGTCGATCACCGACGAGCGGCGCAAGAAGGTCGACTTCACCGAGAAATATGCCCACATTCCCAACCGCTTCGTGGCGGCCAGGGGCACCGAACTGACGCTGACGCCGGAAGGGATGGCGGGCAAGCGCATCGGCGTGCAGCGGGCCACCACCCACGACAAGTACCTGACCGACAACTTCGGCTCCAGCGTCACCATAGTGCGTTACGGCAGTGCCGATGAAGCCTACCTCGACCTGAAGGCGGGACGGGTGCTGGCCCTGCTGGCAGACGCCTCGGCCATCGAACAGGGGTTGCTTGGCAAGGAAGGGGGCGACAAGTTCGACTATGTGGGGCCGGCCCTGACCGACCGTCAATGGTTTGGCGACGGCATGGGGATCGCGGTGCGCAAGGGGGATCAGGATCTCAGGGCCAGGCTGAACGACGCCATCAAGGCCCTGCGCGCCAACGGCAAGTATCAGGAGATCAACCGGAAGTACTTCAAGTACGATATCTATGGCGGTTGATGGGTAACAGTCGGAGGGAGCCTGCTCCCTCCTTTTTCATGCAGCAAGGAGAGACCCCATGTTGACCCTGATCGAGGGTGCGCAGATCCATAGTCCGGCCCCGCTCGGCCAGCAGGATCTGCTGGTGACGGATGGCCGCATCGCCTGGATGGGTAAGGGGCTGACGGTTCCGGTCGACTGGCCACTGACGCGGGTGGACGCTGGCGGCCGCTATCTGGTGCCTGGACTGGTGGACCCGCTCGCCCATATCACGGGGGGCGGCGGCGAGGGAGGCTTCGGCTTTCGCACGCCGGAGCTCTCGGCAAGGGAAGCTCTGGCGGCGGGGGTTACCACGCTCGTGGCGGCGCTCGGCACCGACAGCCTGACCCGCAGCCCGGCCCAGGTGCTGGGGAAGGTGCGCGAGTTTCGCGCCGCCGGGGTGAGCGCCTTCATGTACACCGGCTCCTACCACCTGCCGGTCAAGACCCTCACCGGCACGGTGGAGTCGGACATCATGCTGATCCCCGAGGTGCTGGGGGTGGGGGAGGTGGCCATCAGCGATCACAGGTCCAGCGCCCCCACCCACGACGAGCTGGCGCGGCTGGCGAGCGAGGCGCGGGTGGCCGGGCTGTTGTCGGGTAAAAGTGGCGTCAGCTTCTTTCACCTGGGGGATGGCCGCGGGGCGCTGGCGCCCCTGCGGGCGTTGCGGGACGGCACCGACATCCCGCAACGCCAGCTCTACCCCACCCACTGCAACCGCAACCCCTGGCTCTTTGCCGAGGCCATCGAGTGGGGTCGGGCAGGCGGCTGGGTCGACCTCACCACGTCGAGCTTCCCGGATCTGCTGGATGACGGGGAGCGGCTCGCGGCCGACGCCCTGGTGGCGTTGCTGGCGGCGGGCGTGCCCGTGGATCGCATCAGCTTCAGCTCGGATGCCAACGCCAGTCTGCCGCGCTTTGACGGCGAGGGGCGTCTCATCGAGCTGCGCTGTGGCCAGATAGGGAGCCTGTGGCAGGAGGTGGTGGCGGCCTGCGGCAAGGGGGTGGCGCTGGAGACGGCACTGGCGGTAGTGACGGCCAATCCGGCCAGGGCGCTGGGGCTGGCGACCAAGGGCACGCTGGCGGTGGGGCAGGATGCGGATCTGCTGCTGATCGACCCTGATACGTTCGCCATCGAGCGGGTGATGAGTGGGGGCCGGTGGCGCACCTGAATACCGGCGTCTGTCATCCAGCCCGCTCAGTTCATCAAAAAAATCCCGGCAGCAGTGCCGGGCTTTGTCGTGCCATGGGGTTCAGATGGCCAGGAACCCCAGAATCAGAATGGGGCCGAGCAGGCTCAGGATAAAGCCGGAGACGATGGCCACCGGCACCACCTGGATGCCGCCGGATTTCTGGATGACAGGCAGGGTGAAGTCCAGCGCCGTGGCGCCGCCGTAGCCGATGGCGGCGCTGGGGTGGCGGCGCATCAGCACCGGGATGATGAGGATGGCGATAAGCTCGCGCCCCAGATCGTTGATGAAGGCGGCGGAGCCCAGCACCGGGCCCAGCTTGTCCGCTACCAGGATGCCGGAGAGCGAATACCAGCCAAAACTGGAGCTCATCGCGAGGCCATGGGCAAAGGGCATGCCGAGCAGCTGGGCGGCCAGCAGGCTGCCGAGCCAGCTGCTGAGGATGACGGTGAGCGCGATCTTCATGCCCCAGGGGTTGAGCAGGATCTGGCGCAGGCGCATGCCGGAGTTGCGCATCTGGATGCCGATGAGCAAGAGCAGCAGCATCAGGGCCCACTCGCTCAACTTGTCGATGGGCAGGGCACGCATGTCCACCACCAGCCCCAGCAAGACGCCCCCCAGCACCACGAAACAGAGTTGGAGGGATTCCCATAACAGGTGCAGCTTGCTCGGCATCTTGCCGTCACTGGCCTCGTGGGTGGGGGGGCTGCGCTTGTCCAGCCACCACAGGGCCAGCAGGTTGCAGAGGGTAATGGCTGCGAGCATCACCCCTGCCACCTTGAAGATCACTGCCAGGTTGCTGCCCAGGTTCTCCACATAGGCCAGCCCCAGCCCCATCAGGAACAGGATGAAGTAGACCATCTTGCCCAGGGACTGGTTGACCAGTTTGATCAGACGGGCGGAAGAGAGGGGAACCAGATAGCCGATCACGAGCGGCAGCAGGATCAGCAACACATTGAGCAACATCGGGGCCTCGATCACAAAACGTGGAAAAACGGCACCTTATCACGACTTGTTGCACCTGTGTCACGGATCTGTGCATCAGCATGGCCCATACGGGACTTTTTTATCATATTGTTGTGTTTTTTGATGACAGTCAGCTGTGCACGCAAACAGAGAAAGAGGGGCACATCACCTGAAAAATCAATTTCATCCCCATGAAATGACGAGAGAAGGGGAATCTGCCTGGGTGAATAAAGTCCTTTTGGGTGACATCTGGCGGATATGGTGAAATATGCTTGCTACCAGTGCGCTGCGGGTATAAAAGAGCGGTAGGGAAGGTGCGACAAAAAATGGATTTTATGCAGACAAAGTGCTGAAAAATACTCAATAGGCCAATAAAAATACAGATAAAACACCAAATACCTCGGTTCTGTATTGTTTTTTCACTACCTCAATGATATTTTCGCTGAAGGTTGCCATCGGTTAACGTTTTGTTAAATGGACGATGGTGGAGTCACGCCGAAGCGGCGTCTAGGGACAGACAAGGTTGTAATGGATGAGCGACGTTGCCGCACTGGAAGTTCGTGATCTGCACAAGTATTTTGGCACCCACGAAGTGCTCAAGGGCATCGATATGACGGCCCACAAGGGGGATGTGATCTCCCTCATCGGCTCCTCGGGTTCGGGGAAGTCGACCTTTCTACGCTGTATCAATCTGCTTGAAACCCCCTCATCGGGCAGCGTCTCCCTCCACGGGGAGCTGATCCGGATGAAAACCAGCCGTTCCGGCGAACGCCTGCCGGAAGACATGCGCCAGGTGGAGCGCATCCGCAGCCGACTGGCCATGGTGTTTCAAAGCTTCAATCTCTGGTCCCACATGACCATCATGCAGAACATCATCGAAGTGCCCATCCAGGTGCTCAAGGTGCCCCGTGCCGAGGCCATCGCCAAGGCGGAGCATCTGCTCAACCGGGTGGGGCTGTGGGAGCGTCGCGACTATTATCCCGGTCACCTCTCCGGCGGCCAGCAGCAGCGGGCCGCCATCGCCCGGGCGCTGGCGGTGGAACCCGAGGTGATGCTGTTTGACGAGCCTACCTCGGCCCTCGACCCTGAACTGGTGGGGGAGGTCCTTGGCCTGATGCGCGAGCTGGCGGAAGAGGGGCGTACCATGATGGTGGTGACCCACGAGATGTCCTTCGCCCGCGACGTGTCGAACAAGGTGATGTTCCTGCACCAGGGGCGCGTGGAGGAGGAGGGCAATCCCAAGGAGATCTTCGCCCATCCCAAGTCGGAGCGATTCAAGCAATTCATCTCGTCCATCTATTGATGGAAGGGATTCAATTTAAACCATCCGTACTTTCAACGATCGACGTGTTTATCAAGGAGAGATACATGAACAAGCTGATGCTGGCGACTGCCGTGATGACGGCCCTGTGTTCCGGTAGCCTGATGGCCAAGGAGTGGAAAGAGGTCCGGATCGGGGTGGAAGGGGCCTATCCCCCCTTCTCCTGGACCGAGCCGAGCGGCGAGGTGAAAGGCTTCGACATCGACATCGCCAACGCCCTGTGCGACGAGATGAAAGTGAAGTGCACCCTGATCAAGCAGGACTGGGACGGCATCATTCCGGCGCTGCTGTCGCGCAAGTATGACGCCATCATCGCCACCATGGACATCACCGAAGAGCGCAAGAAGAAGGTGGACTTCACCCAGAAGTACCAGCACATCCCGGCGCGCTTCGCCGCCAAGAAAGGGACCGAGATCCAGCTCGACAAGGCCTTCATGGACGGCAAGACCATCGCCGTGCAGCGTGCCACCTCCATGGATACCTACATCACCGACAACTTCCCCAACGCCACCATCAAGCGCTACGGCACTGCGGATGAAGCCTACCTCGATCTGAAATCCGGCCGTGTCGACTACGTGATGGCCGACTCCGCCGCCATCAGCGACGGCCTGCTGAAGAAGGAAGGGGGCGATGCCTTCGAGTTCATCGGCCCGAAACTGACCGATCCCAAGTGGTTTGGCGAGGGGGCCGGCATCGCGGTGCGCAAGGCTGACAAGGATCTGAAAGAGAAATTCAATGCCGCCATCCTGGCCCTGCGTGCCAATGGCAAGTACAAGGAAATCAACGACAAGTACTTCGACTTCGACGTGTACGGCGAGTAAGCCGACGTCAGGCGAACAACGACAGGTTGATCCCGTCAGTAGTCATCGGGCCCGTTGCCTTCCGCTGGGAGTGACGGGCCCGATTGCGATGGAGCTGCATTGCATATGTTTGATTTGAAAGGATACGAAACCTCTCTGCTGGAGGGGGCCTGGATCACCCTGGAGGTGGCGCTCGCCTCCCTGCTGCTGGCCCTGGTGCTCGGCATGCTGGGGGCCCTGGCCAAGCTCTCTCCCTACAAGTGGGCACGCGGCATCGCGGCGGCCTACACCACCGTCATTCGCGGCATCCCGGATCTGGTGCTGATGATGCTGCTCTTCTTCGGCGGCCAGGTGCTCATCAACGGGATCTGCACCTGGGTCAACGAGGCCTACAACAACCACCTGCTGGCGAGCAACCCGAATCAGGAGTGGGTCTCCCTGCTGCCCGATTACATCGACATCAGCCCGTTTGCGGCCGGGGTCGCCACCATCGGCTTCATCTTCGGTGCCTACATGACCGAGACCTTCCGCGGCGCCATCCTGGCGGTGGACAAGGGGGAGCTCGAGGCGGCCCGTGCCTTCGGTATGCGGGCAAGCCAGGTCTTTGTGCGGATCCTCTTTCCCCAGATGATGCGCCACGCCCTGCCCGGGTTTGGCAACAACTGGCTGGTGCTGCTGAAAACCACTGCCCTGGTCTCCATCATCGGGCTCGATGACATGGTGCGAAAGGCGTCGCTCGCGGCGGGCTCGACCCAGCAGCCTTTCACCTTCTACATGGCGGTGGCGCTGATCTTCCTGGTCTTCACCGCAGTCTCTACCTCGGCGCTCAAGTGGGCCGAGCGTCACTACGCCATCAAGACGAGGTAAGCCATGGATTTCTCGATCATTCTCAAGGAGTGGCCCACCTACTGGGAGGGTCTCTATACCACCATCTGGCTGGTGGCCGCCTCGCTCATGCTGGGGCTCATGCTGGCGGTGCCCATGGGCATACTGCGCAACAGCCGCAACTGGTTGATAAAGGGGCCAATCTGGGCCTATATCTACTTCTTCCGTGGCACCCCGCTTCTGGTGCAGCTTTTCATCATCTACTACGGTGCCGCCCAGTGGGAGTGGCTCAAGAACAGTGCGGCCTGGTCCCTCTTCTCGGAAGCCTGGTTCTGTGCCCTGCTGGCGTTCACTCTCAACACCGGTGCCTACACCGCCGAGATAGTGCGTGGCGCCGTGATGAACATGCCCAAGGGGCAGATAGAAGCGGCAAGCGCCTTCGGCATGACCCGCTGGCAGACCCTCACCCGCATCATCCTGCCCAACTCGTTTCGCCGTGCGCTGCCGGCCTACAGCAACGAGGTGATCTTCATGCTGCAGGGGTCGGCGGTGGCGGGCATCATCACCATCGTCGATCTGACGGGGGCCGCGCGGATCATCAACTCCCGCTACTACAGCCCGTTCGAGGCGTTCCTGACCGCAGGTCTGCTCTACATGCTGCTCACCTTCGTCATCGTCTGGTTGTTCAAGAAGTGGGAAGCCCGCTGGCATGCCCACCTGCGTCCGCGCAGCGTCTGACTGCCAGCAGAGAAAAAGCCCGCAACTGCGGGCTTTTTTTTGGTTCTTCGCGGGATCTTGGGGAAGTGGAAGTTGACAGACAGGGTGCTGGTAAACTGGCTGTCTCCAAACACACCACCACCATCACCCTGCTGTCGCCGTGCATCATATTGATATTGCCTCCTTCTGGCCAGGT
>NZ_JAGKRI010000312.1:0-293 GCF_017939255.1 Aeromonas sp. Prich7-2 | reverse complement strand
ATGACTGTGCCGATGGGGATCTGGTCGGTAAGCTGCAACTGGTGCGTGGTTATAGTCGTGATCACCGGCCAGAGCTGAATCAAGTGATCCTTGAGCTCATCTGTGAAAATCAGGCCGGCCTACCTGTCTATATGCAGGCCCTGAGCAGCAATAGTAATGACACCAAAGCCTTTGCCCAGACCGTTCGTCGCCATTTGAGCAGTCTCAAGGCCGCGCAGGAGTGCCGTTATCTGGTCGGCGATGCCGCACTGTACTGCGCCGATACCTTGCAATTACTGGCGCAACAGCAGCAA
>NZ_JAGKRI010000311.1:0-704 GCF_017939255.1 Aeromonas sp. Prich7-2 | reverse complement strand
AACACTTCTTGGGTGTTGTATGGTTAAGCCTCACGGGTAATTAGTATGGGTTAGCTCAACGTATCGCTACGCTTACACACCCCACCTATCAACGTTGTGGTCTCCAACGGCCCTTTAGGACCCTCAAGGGGTCAGGGATGACTCATCTCAGGGCTCGCTTCCCGCTTAGATGCTTTCAGCGGTTATCGATTCCGAACTTAGCTACCGGGCAGTGCCACTGGCGTGACAACCCGAACACCAGAGGTTCGTTCACTCCGGTCCTCTCGTACTAGGAGCAACTCCCTTCAATCATCCAACGCCCACGGCAGATAGGGACCGAACTGTCTCACGACGTTCTGAACCCAGCTCGCGTACCACTTTAAATGGCGAACAGCCATACCCTTGGGACCGACTTCAGCCCCAGGATGTGATGAGCCGACATCGAGGTGCCAAACACCGCCGTCGATATGAACTCTTGGGCGGTATCAGCCTGTTATCCCCGGAGTACCTTTTATCCGTTGAGCGATGGCCCTTCCATTCAGAACCACCGGATCACTATGACCTACTTTCGTACCTGCTCGACCTGTCCGTCTCGCAGTTAAGCTGGCTTATGCCATTGCACTAACCTCCTGATGTCCGACCAGGATTAGCCAACCTTCGTGCTCCTCCGTTACTCTTTGGGAGGAGACCGCCCCAGTCAAACTACCCACCAGGCACTGTCCGCG
>NZ_JAGKRI010000310.1:17262-18639 GCF_017939255.1 Aeromonas sp. Prich7-2 | reverse complement strand
CGTGGCAGGAAATAACAGAGAAGTTGGAGTGGGCAATGGTGTATTTATCCAAAAACGGCAAAAAGAGTAGGCAGAGAAAATCCAAGCAAAACAACACGTTAGACGGTATTATTAATTCGCTTGCCGCTTAAGGTTCTGTACATGATAAATGCATTAGGTTCCTTCATTGGCAAGCCATTCTTGGATACCGAAGAGTCGAGTACGGTATAAGTTACTTTTATTTTGTTGTCTCTATCTTCATCAGCTTCTACGACCACATACCCGTCTTTAATAAAAACGTCATGAACGCCCCCACAGGTTAAAAGTGAAGGACTGAAAAAAACACCCTCCTCTTTTATAGTGACTATGGACAGTTCACTTTCACAACCACTTCCGCCCGTAAATCCTTTTAGCAGTATTATGGATTTATGTTCTTCATCAGGATTTGAAAGTCGTGTTGCCTCAATCTGCACATAAGAGTCTGAACTACCTAGATAATTGTTGTTGAATTTGAAAGTTCTCTCCATAGAAGACTGGTCTTCCGTGATAACAAATGTTCCATATGGTGAGTCAAAGCTCATTGAGTCGGCTATTGCTGGTAATGATAAAAACAGTAATGCTAAATTTAGTCTTTGCATAGGTTATCCTTGTCCTTACTCATATAACACGATTTCCATTGTGTAGATACATATGCCGTTCACTATAGATAGTGATGTGACTTTTAAACTATTTCGGGAGTGATTACGCTCCATTTATTATAAAAGCATCGCTTGCCTACTTATTGCTCAGCAAACTATCCTAGCCGATGCTGTAGGGATGTAAAAGTTAAAGAATGAAAAATTTATGTAAAGTGTCAACAAATAAATTGCAGATGGTAAAGCTGGCAATATGGGCGACTCCGTGCTGGTTTTAACCAAAATATGGCTAGGCTGTATGTACAGATCTAGTTATCACCTGACACCGGCCTCAAACCGGTGTCTTGTTTACGCTACTTTAGTGCGCACTTCCTTCGGTATCAATTTCAGACCCTTTTTGAACATGCTGTAGGGGGTTTGACCCTCCATCATCCTGCCCTGATGTGGCCGCTGGGTGTTGTAGTGATCCAGATAGCTGTCCAGGTCTGTCTGCATCTGCTCCACTGATTCATACCAGGTCGTCCTCCCCTTGATACGGAAGTGTTCATCCAGCAGGGTGCGATGTAGCCGCTCGATAAAGCCGTTGCTCTGCGGCCTGCGTACCTTGGTGGTCCGGTGCTCAATCCCCTCCAGTTGCAGGAACAGCTCGTAGGGGTGATGGTCAGGGCGCCCGCAGAACTCGCGCCCGTTGTCCGACAGGATGGTATAGACCCGCGCCTCGTGAGCCTCGAAGAACGGCAGGACCGTTTCGTTGAGCACATGG
>NZ_JAGKRI010000310.1:9824-17252 GCF_017939255.1 Aeromonas sp. Prich7-2 | reverse complement strand
TACACCTTGCCCACCCCCTTGAGTGCGCCGACGAAGAAGGTGTCGACCGCCACCAGTTCCCCGGTGTAGTGAACCTCAATTTGGCGTTCGCGAAACTCGGGGCTGAAGCGCTCGAGCAGGCGGATCTGCTCGTCATTGAGCTCAATCGTCTGTTCCCTGTGGGTTTTCTCGAGGCGCAACAAGCGGTCATGTTTGGAGAGCAAATCGTGACGTTGCCACACGCCACGCACACCGCCCGCACTGACGTTGATGCCTTGCAGAGCGAGTTCTTGCGCGACCCGCAGCGGGCCATGGGTTGGTCTGGTGAGAGAGTAAGCGAGGATGGCCTGTTCAATCTCGGGAGCGACCCGGTTGGGATGCGCCCCTTTACAGCCGGGGAGTTTGTCGAGCAAGCCCTCAGCCCCATAGGTCTGGTAGTTACGGCGGATCTCGTAGAACTGCTGGCGGCTGTAGCCGATGAGCTTACAGGCTTTGCTGACGTTATTGAGCTCTTTGGCGAGCTCTAGCAGGCTGAGTTTACGACGTGCTACTTTCTCGTTGGTGGTCATACGGTGACTCCGGATAACACGGTAGGGGTACCGTTTTGTTATCCGGTTTGAAGCCGTATGACCACTCCCTTTTGTGGGCAACTGTCAGGTGAATACCATCTCCATACAGGCTGTATTCTCAAAACGTTCAAATTTCAGGTGCTTCAATTTTTAGCCATGAGCATCTCGTGTGTTGAGCTTCGTAGACAGCCACCAACCTTGAAAAATCGGGCCATAGGGCGTATAACCACGCGCTTGTCAGTGTATTGAGTGAGCCAACTTTTATGCAGCAGAGTGAACCCGTGCAGAACGCCCCCTTTTGGCAGGTAAAAAGCCTGCAGCAGATGACCATGACCGAGTGGGAGTCCCTGTGCGATGGCTGCGGCAAGTGCTGCCTGAACAAGCTCATTGACGAGGACACCGAGGAGCTGGTGTTCACCAACGTGGCCTGCAACCTGCTCAATACCAAGACCTGCCAGTGCTCCGACTACGGCAACCGCTTCAAAAAAGAGCCGGACTGCCTGCAGATCACCCACGACAAGATTGCCGAATATGACTGGCTGCCCTCGACCTGTGCCTATCGCCTGCTGGCGGAGGGGCAGAGCCTGCCAGAGTGGCATCCGCTTATCACCGGCAGCCGCAGCGCCATGCACCAGGCCGGCCAGTCGGTGCGCGGCAAGGTGATCCATGAGGTACATGCCGGCGATTGGGCCGACCATATCATCACCTGGGCGAGCTAAGCCTTAAACCACCGTTTATTTCTTACTATAGGGGCAGGGGAGTGATACTCCGCTGCTTCTGTTGTTTTTGGCATGCAATTGATATGTTTTTTTGCGATCAAAGGCAGTTTAAAGCTTCGTGGTGAGATGAGCGTAGTGAGGGGGGTGAGAAGCCGTCTCTAACGCCGCCTGCATTCGTTCAATCGCTTTTAGACACAAGGGCAGCAGAGTCCACACTCCGCTGCCCTTGTTGCTTTCTGGCGTCTTCTGGCGATGTAGAGTGGTTTCCCCTCACCCTTACCCTCTCCCAAGGGGAGAGGGAATAGATCGAGGTTGCTATGCAAAACTCGTGGTGGTCGAGCATGGTTCTGCTCTGCTTTTCTGAGTACCTGAGTACCTGAGTACCTGAGTACCTGAGTACCTGAGTACCTGAGTACCTGAGTACCTGAGTACCTGAGTACCTGAGTACCTGAGTACCTGAGTACCTGAGTGCCTGAGTGCCGGTGGGCACATCCGTGCATCAAGCGCAGGAGGGGAGTGGAGAGGGGCATCATAGAGAGGGGCGTTAGGAGGCTAACGTCTGGCTGAGCCTGCGGGTCAGAGCCCACGAGCCAGCGGGCCTGGGAGGTGGGAAGCGGCTTGCACACTGCCAAACAGCCATAAAAAAACCGGCGCCTGGGCGCCGGTTTTGTTTCACCGAGACGCTATTACAGAGAAGCGGTGAAGGTACGGGTGATGACGTCTTGCTGTTGCTCCTTGGTCAAGGAGTTGAAGCGAACGGCATAACCGGATACGCGGATGGTCAACTGCGGATATTTCTCCGGGTTTTCCATGGCGTCCAGCAGCATTTCACGGTTCATCACGTTGACGTTCAGGTGCTGACCACCTTCCAGGTTGGCTTCATGGTGGAAGTAACCATCCATCAGGCCGGCCAGGTTGGCTTTCTGGGCTTCCATGTCTTTGCCCAGCGCGTTTGGCACGATGGAGAAGGTATAGGAGATACCATCTTTGGCGTAGGCGAACGGCAGCTTGGCGACGGACGTCAGGGAAGCAACGGCACCCTTCTGATCACGACCGTGCATCGGGTTGGCACCCGGGCCGAACGGCGCACCGGCGCGACGACCATCCGGGGTGTTACCGGTCTTCTTGCCGTACACCACGTTGGAGGTGATGGTCAGCACGGACTGGGTCGCCACGGCACCGCGGTAGGTGTTGAGCTTCTGAATCTTCTTCATGAAGCGCTCGACCAGGTCGCAGGCGATGTCATCGACGCGAGCGTCGTTGTTGCCGAACTGCGGGTACTCGCCTTCGATCTCGAAGTCGATGGAGACGCCATCGGCATCACGTACCGGCTTGACCTTGGCGTACTTGATGGCAGACAGGGAGTCAGCGGCGACGGACAGACCGGCGATACCACAGGCCATGGTGCGATAGACGTCACGGTCGTGCAGCGCCATCAGGGAGGCTTCGTAGCTGTACTTGTCGTGCATGTAGTGGATGATGTTCAGGGCGGCGACATACTGCTTGGCCAGCCAGTCCATGAAGTGATCCAGTCTGTCCATCACGTCGTTGTAGTCGAGGTACTCGGAGGTGACCATTTCGGTCTTCGGACCGACCTGGATCTTGAGCTTCTCGTCCATACCGCCGTTGATTGCATACAGCATGGTCTTGGCCAGGTTGGCACGCGCGCCGAAGAACTGCATCTGTTTGCCGACGATCATCGGGGACACACAGCAAGCGATGGCGTAGTCATCGTTGTTGAAGTCCGGACGCATCAGGTCGTCGTTCTCGTACTGAACGGAAGAGGTCTCGATGGATACCTTGGCACAGTACTTCTTGAATCCGACCGGCAGCTTCTCGGACCACAGGATGGTCAGGTTCGGCTCAGGGGACGGGCCCATGGTGTACAGGGTATTCAGCATACGGAAGCTGTTCTTGGTGACCAGGGTACGGCCGTCAACGCCCATACCGGCCAGGGTCTCGGTGGCCCACATCGGGTCGCCGGAGAACAGTGAATCGTATTCCGGGGTACGCAGGAAGCGAACCATACGCAGCTTCATGACCATGTGGTCCATCAGCTCCTGGGCTTCTTGCTCGGTGATCAGACCCTTTTGCAGGTCACGCTCAATGTAGATGTCCAGGAAGCTGGAGGTACGACCGAAGGACATGGCGGCACCGTTCTGGGACTTGACCGCCGCCAGGTAGGCGAAGTAGGTCCACTGGACGGCTTCTTTGGCGGTCTTGGCCGGTACGGAAATGTCGCAGCCATATTTGGCAGCCATCACCTTCATCTGGGCCAGGGCACGGTGCTGCTCGGAGATCTCTTCGCGCAGACGGATGGTGGCTTCCAGGTTGACACCGTTTTCCAGATCGGCCTGCAGGGACTTGAACTGGGCCAGTTTGTCGGCCATCAGGAAGTCGATACCGTACAGGGCAACACGACGGTAGTCACCGATGATACGGCCACGGCCGTAGGCATCCGGCAGACCGGTGATGACGCCGGACTTGCGGCAGTTCAGGATGTCTTTGGTGTAGACGTCGAACACGCCCTGGTTGTGAGTCTTGCGGTACTCGGTGAAGATCTTCTCGACCATGGGGTCAAGCTGGCGACCGTACACTTCGCAAGAGGTCTTGACCATCTTGATACCGCCGTTGGCGATGATGGCGCGCTTGAGCGGTTTGTCGGTCTGCAGACCAACGATTTGCTCCAGGCTCTGGTCGATATAGCCGGCATCGTGAGCGGTAATGGTGGAGGGCAGGTCGGTATCAAAATCGACCGGCGCGTGGGTGCGGTTCTCGATCTTGATGCCTTCCATGACCTTGTCCCACAGCTTGGTGGTAGCTTCGGTCGCGCCAGCCAGGAAGGACTCGTCACCTTCATACGGGGTGTAGTTCTTCTGGATGAAGTCACGGGTGTTGACAGAGGTCTGCCATTCACCGGCTGCGAAGCCTTCCCATGCTTTTTGGAACTGTTCGTTAAGTTCTGCCATTTTCATTACCTCTCAAGGTATTTATGTGTCTGCCGCCATCCTTAATGATGGCGACGGAAGATAAACCAGTAAGTCAGCCCAACCATGACGCCACCACCAATGATATTACCTATGGTGACAGGGATGAGGTTGTGCAGGACGAAGTTGGACACGGTCAGGTCGGCAAAGGTTGCCGGATCCTGGCCGATGGCCTGCCAGAATTCCGGGCTCGCGACGCTGTGGATGGCGATACCGACCGGGATCATAAACATGTTTGCGATGCTGTGCTCAAAACCGGAGGCCACGAACATGGCGACGGGAAGCAGCATCACCATCACCTTGTCGGTGGCGCTGCGGGCGCCGAAGGCCATCCACACGGCGAGACACACCATGAGGTTGCAGAGGATGCCAAGGGCCACGGCCTCGAAGAAGGTGTGATGGATCTTGTGCTGGGCCACTTTCATGGCGTTCAGCCCCCACTGACCATCCGCTGCCGTGTATTCCGCCGACATGATGATGAGGCCGACGATGATGAGACCGCCGATGAGGTTGCCGAAGTAGACCAGTCCCCAGTTCTTGAGCAACTGGGCCCAGCTGATGCGATTCGCCGCCTTGGCTACCAGGGTGAGGGTAGTGGAGGTGAACAGTTCGGCGCCGAGCAGCACGCAGAGGATGAGACCGAGGGAGAAGCAGATGCCGCCCACCAGCTTGGACATGCCCCAGGCCATGCCGCTTGAGCCCGTGGTGACGGTGATATAGAAGACGAAGGCGATGGAGATGAAGGCGCCAGCGGTGATGGCCAGGGGAATGACCTTGTATGCGGGCTTGGTGGCCTTGGCATAGGTAATGTCTTCGGCCAGGGCGGCGATGGCTTCGGGCTTCAAACAATCAAAGGGAGATTCTGCTTTCAATTCTCAGTACCTGCATATTTTGCCTGTGGAAATCATAACAAAGGGGCTGATCCCCAAAATTGACTCCGATCAAGAATTACAGATTGTGAATGTAATTTTACTACAGGATTTTTCACCATCCGGAAGCGTTTCTTTACACCAGGTTTCAGGTGAAACAGAAATGAGTCTGTTATTAATTTTATGATTTTTAAGAACTTATAAAGGACACCCTTAAAAAAGTACCGGCCAGGCACCTTTGCGGCCGCACTGCACCATGAGTGCCAAATTAACAACCCCCTAAGAGGTATTTTTTGTCTTTTATTTCATCTTTGTGGCACGGCCAGCCAAAGCGTAGACCATAAAACAGAAGGGGCCCTCAGGGCCCCTTCGTCATATCAGCATATCAGTTCCAGGTGTGGATTCGTTTGGCTTTTTGCAATTTCTCGTAAGCGGCCAGCAGTTTCTGGTGCAGCGGGAACTGGGAGAGGGAGAGATCGGCGGCTTCCAGACCGTGGAAGCGCGCCTCGCCGCGGGCGTTGGCCCACGCCTGCGCCAGGGTCTCTTCCCCGAACATGCGGGCGAACACCGGACGGTACTGCTCGGGGTCGCGTTCCTCGTCGAGGAAAAGCTCGACGCAGGCGCGCAGGGCGCGGTAGTAAGCGGCGCGATCCGCCGGGAACACCGACTGGTTGAACTCCATGGTCCAGTCGATGAGGTCGAGGGCGCTCTCCAGGTCGCCTGCGGCCAGCGCCAGCATGGCTTTGAGCTCACCGACGCGCAGGGTGTGCAGGGCAGTGCCCTTGGCGGCGGCGATGCCGAGCAGCTCGCGCACCCGGGTCCGCTCGTCGTGACCCTCTTCATCCAGCTGGTCGAACAGGGCCATGTACTGCTCTGCGTCCCACTCGAGCGCCGGCAGCGCCAGGATGGTTTCCCGCAGGTGGGCCCCCATGGTGTTGTTGGCCAGCAGCAGATCTTCCACCGGATAGATGTCGGACATGCCGGGCACCAGGATACGGCAGGCGTAGACCCCCAGGTGCTCGTAGTCGGCGATGTAGACCGGCTGCTCCAGCTCGTGGAAGATGCCGATCAGGTGGTCGAACTCCTCTTGCGAGGTGCCACGGAAGTCCCAGTCGGCAAACTCGAAGTCGGACTCTTCCTTGAACAGATCCCAGCTGATGAGGCCGGAGGAGTCGATGAAGTGGGTCTCCAGGTTGTGGTGATCCGCCACCTGTTCGTTGTCAAACGACGGCGGCACGAAGACGTCCAGATCCTTGAGGCTGCGCCCTTGCAGCAGTTCGGTGACGGTGCGCTCGAAGGCGACCTCGAAGCGCGGGTGGGCGCCGAAGGAGGCAAAGCAGGTGCCGTTGCTCGGGTTGAGCAGCACCACGCAGATGACCGGATAACGGCCGCCGAGGGAGGCATCGAAGCTGTAGATGGGGAAGCCTTCGGCCTCCAGTGCATCGATGGACGCCTTGATGCCGGGGTAACGGGCGATGACCTCGCCCGGGATCTGGGGCAGGCTGATGGCCTCGGCGATGATCTTGTTCTTCACGTGGCGCTCGAACACCTCCGACAACCCCTGGGTGCGGGCCTCGGTGCGGGTGTTGCCGGCGCTCATGCCGTTGGAAACATACAGGTTGCCGACGATGTTCATCGGGATATAGACGGTCTGGTGATCAGACTGGCGCTCGAAGGGCAGGGCGACGATGCCGCGCTCCTCGTTGCCGGATTGCAGGTCCACCAGCATGTCGGCGGTCACTTCACCGTCCGGGTTGTAGAACTTGCGGGTGAAGCTGTCGAGCAGACCGGCGGGCAGCTGATCCCCCTCGATGGGGAACCACTTCTCGTTCGGGTAGTGGACGAAGTCGCCATTGGCGACCTGCTCGCCCAGGTAGAAATCGGCGAAGAAGTAGTTGGTGGAGAGACGCTCGAAATACTCGCCAAGGGCGGAGGCGAGCGCCGCCTTCTTGCTGGCACCCTTGCCGTTGGTGAAGCAGAGGGCGCACTCCTTGTCCCGGATGTGCACGGACCAGACGTTGGGCACGGGGTTGAGCCAGGAGGCCTCTTCGATATCAAACCCCAGGGCTTGCAGCTTGGTCTGGAAGCGTTCGATGGAGTCTTCCAGCGCTGCGTCCTTGCCGGGAATAAAAGTGTGGTCGGTCATCACAATGTCCTGATTTTATGGGCTCATGTTTGGACGCAGATAATAGCATGAGTGACGGGGAAAGCGGCCAGGGCAATGGTGTGGGCTTGCCCAGGCCTGCATTGGATGGGCGGGGTGTGGTAGTGGGACCGGGCGGTGCGCTGCGGGGCGGCGATTTTT
>NZ_JAGKRI010000310.1:0-9647 GCF_017939255.1 Aeromonas sp. Prich7-2 | reverse complement strand
CCCCCCCCCCGTCTTGATGAACCTTGACCAGGAGTGCTGAATGTTCCCGATGATCCCCCGTATAGACCCCGAGATAGCCAGGTTGGCGCCGGGCTTTTGTGCCCTCAGCATCGTAGTGGAAGCTGCCCCCGTGATTGACACTCTGGTGGGGGAGCGGGCCCTGGCCCGGGCATGTGCGGCCCTTGGCACCGACGAGGCCCCCTGGGCCCTTGAACATCTGGCCGCCTGGGATCAGGTGTTCAAGGGGTTTGGCGCCAAGCCTGCCCGCACGCCCTGCTCGGCCCAGGCACTGCGCAAGCGGGTGCTGCGCGATGGCGTCTTGCCCGCCATCGATCCTGTGGTCGATCTCTACAACGCCATCAGCATCGAGTATGCCATTCCCGTGGGCGGGGAGGATCTGGCGGCCTATGTGGGAGCGCCGCGCCTGGTGATTGCCGATGGCAGCGAATGCTTTGACACCCTCAAAGAAGGGCTGCCAACCCAGGAGGCACCGGCTCCCGGAGAGGTGGTATGGCGGGACGATCTCGGCGTCACCTGTCGCCGCTGGAACTGGCGCCAGGGGATCCGCACTCGCCTGAGCCTCTCTTCCCCCCGGATGTGGTTCATTCTGGAGTGTCTGCCGCCGATGCCGCGCACGGCCTTGTGGGAGGCCGGCGACAGGCTGATTGCCGGTCTCACGCAGATGATGCCTGGGGCCCGCATCGAGCAGACGTTGGTGGAGTGATTGAAGGAGCAGACGAAAAGATAAAAGGAGGCACCCCATGCTCGCCCGGGCGGTCATGGGGCAGATCTTGCTCGCCATGCCACGTCTGTGCCGCCCGCCTTTCCCCACCGCCTGCCAACACACCAGCGGAAGAGAAACACGGCAACATGCCGGGCTGACATCGCCCCCTGGAGCTTGCCACGTCGGGGCTGGTGTACCCGGCCCTTTCAGCGCGCCTAACCGATGAACTTCAACCCCAGAATGCCGACGATGATGAGCAGCAGGCAGAGCACCCGGGCCAGGGTGGCCGGTTCGTTGAACAGCCAGATCCCCATCAGCACGGTGCCGACCGCGCCGATGCCGGTCCAGACCGCATAGGCGGTGCCAAGGGGCAGCTGTTTGACCGCCATGGCGAGCAGCAGCACGCTCACGGCCATGGCGAGCAGGGTCAGCAGGGTGGGGAGGGGACGGCTGAAACCGTCGGTGTATTTGAGGCCGATGGCCCAGGCGACCTCGAACAGGCCGGCCAACAGCAATAGCAACCAGGACATAAGGCAGATTCCGCAGGAAGCAGGGTCGTCCCTGCGTATCAGGAGGCCTCGGGGCCGTCCCCGAGGGGCAGCGGGGCTGCCGGTCGGTCTCAATGATGCCCCAACTGGAGGCAGGATGCCAACCGGCTGCCCGCAGGTCGGCCAGGCCGACGGATATTGCAGCGAATGGCACAGAATATTGCGCAATTCGACTTGCGCCCGCCGTCACAATCCGTAATGTGGACAGACGCATTTTTTGCAACTCATATATTGTGAATCCCTTGTAAACGGCTGGCGCCAAGGCAGGGGGTCACGGGTACCACACACGATTTCTATAAGCAGCTATCCAGGGTAGGACATTATGAAAAAAGTAGGTTTGGTCGGTTGGCGTGGCATGGTGGGTTCGGTGTTGATGAGCCGGATGCAGGAAGAGAAGGATTTTGCCCGCATTCAACCCACCTTCTTCACCACCTCCCAGGCCGGTGAGGCCGCCCCCAATTTTGGCGTCGATGCCGGCACCCTGCAGGACGCCTTCGATCTCGAGGCGCTGGCCGCGCAGGACGTCATCATCACCGCCCAGGGCGGCGACTACACCAAGGATGTCTATCCGCGCCTGAAAGCCGCCGGCTGGCAGGGCTACTGGATTGATGCCGCCTCCTCCCTGCGCATGGAGAAGGACGCTGTCATCATCCTGGATCCGGTCAACGGCGACGTCATCGAGGATGCCCTGAACAACGGCATCAAGACCTTCGTTGGCGGCAACTGCACCGTCAGCCTGATGCTGCTGGCCCTGGGTGGCCTGTTCAAGGCCGATCTGGTGGAGTGGGTGAGCGTGGCGACCTATCAGGCTGCCTCCGGTGGTGGTGCCCGCCACATGCGCGAGCTGGTCACCCAGATGGGCATGCTGCGGGATGAAGTGGCGGTGGAGCTGGCGGATCCCGCCTCCGCCATCCTCGACATCGAGCGCAAGATCACCGAGAAGACCCGCTCCGGCACCCTGCCGGTGGACAATTTCGGTGTGCCGCTGGCCGGTGGCCTCATTCCCTGGATCGACACCAAGCTCGACAACGGCCAGAGCCGTGAAGAGTGGAAGGGCCAGGCCGAGACCAACAAGATCCTGGGTATCGAAAACGCCGCTATCCCGGTGGATGGTCTGTGCGTGCGCATCGGCGCCCTGCGCTGCCACAGCCAGGCCTTCACCATCAAGCTGAAAAAGGATGTGCCGCTGGCCGAGATCGAAGCCCTGCTGGCCGCCCACAACGACTGGGTGAAAGTGATCCCCAACGATCGCGACATCACCGCCCGCGAGCTGACCCCGGCCGCCGTCACCGGCACCCTCAGCATCCCGGTGGGTCGTCTGCGCAAGCTCAACATGGGCCCGGAATACCTGGCGGCCTTCACCGTGGGTGATCAACTGCTGTGGGGCGCCGCCGAGCCGCTGCGTCGCATGCTGAACATCCTGCTGACCCGCTGAGGTAGCTGCAGCAGGGAACAAGGAAGGCCTTGCCTTTCTTGTTCCCCTCTTCGTGCCTGTCCATAAAAAAGCGGCATCCCTTGGGATGCCGCTTTTTAATTTATCCAGTTTGACTCTTAGATGTTCTGTGCTTCGTTTGGCACGATGACAGAGGCATGATTTCCTTTCGGCCCCTGCTGCAGTTCAAAGTTGACTGCCTGACCTGCTTTCAAGGTCTTGTAACCTTCCATTTGAATCGTGGAGTAGTGAGCGAAGATATCTTCACCACCGCCTTCCGGACAGATAAACCCAAATCCTTTTGCGTTGTTGAACCACTTGACTGTTCCGGTTGCCATACATCTACATCCTTTTATTGATTACCCTGAAGTCGTTGAGTAACCTGCGCCAGCCTTATATAACTAGGGCATGACCCCGTAGCAGACGGGCGCCGATTAGCAAGTAACCAATCTAGTCCAACTTTTAAGCGAGTCAAGAAGTTGTTAACAACCGATGTGATCTGGTTAACAAGTCTATTGACAATCTTGAGCGACACGGTAGTAATCTAGAGGTACCAAAGCGCAACTATGAGCAAGCAGAAAGAACTCTTTGCTAATGAAGAGATTGCAGAAGCAGAGAAAACGAAGCTGCAACCGCCACCCATGTACAAGGTCGTCCTGAACAACGACGACTACACACCGATGGAGTTCGTGGTGGAGGTGCTGCAAAGGTTCTTTGGTATGGATCTGGAGAAGGCCACTCAGGTGATGCTGAGCGTGCATTATAGTGGTAAGGGAGTCTGCGGCACATTTACCGCCGAGATTGCCGAGACCAAAGTGGTCCAGGTCAACACCTATTCACGTAACAACGAACATCCACTGCTATGTACCATGGAAAAGGCTTGAATCTGATGACTTGATGGCGATAACGACACCGCATTGTTGCTGTACTGAGGGGAGGTGCCTATGTTGAACAAAGATCTAGAAAAGACGCTGAACGAGGCTTTCAAGCTGGCCCGTGACGAGCGCCACGAATTCATGACCGTCGAGCACCTGTTGTTGGCCCTGCTGGATAACAGCTCAGCCCATGAGGCGCTGAGTTCATGTGGTGCGGATGTGGAGCAGATGCGCAAGGAGATCCGCGCCTTCATCAATCAAACGACTCCGCTCATCCCCCGTGACGACGAAGACAGGGAAACCCAGCCGACGCTGGGCTTCCAGCGCGTGCTGCAACGTGCCGTCTTCCATGTGCAGTCGTCCGGCAATACCGAGGTGAGCGGTGCCAATGTCCTGGTCGCCATCTTCAGCGAACAAGAGTCCCAGGCCGCCTACTTCCTGAAAAAAGCCGAAATAAGCCGCCTGGATGTGGTGAACTTCCTGTCCCACGGGGTGCGCAAGGACAACAAGCCCGAGAGTGGTGGCAACAATGCGGAATCTGATGACGAGGTATCCTCTGCCCAGATAGAAAGCTTTGCCACCAACCTCAACCAGCTGGTGCTGGAGGGGCGCATCGATCCGCTCATCGGCCGTGATCAGGAGCTCAATCGCACCATTCAGGTATTGTGCCGCCGCCGCAAGAACAACCCCTTGCTGGTCGGGGAAGCCGGGGTGGGCAAGACCGCCATCGCCGAAGGGCTTGCCTACCGTATCGTCAAGGGGGATGTGCCCGAGGTGATTGCGGGTAGCACCATCTACTCCCTGGACATGGGCTCCCTGCTGGCGGGCACCAAGTATCGTGGTGACTTCGAGAAGCGCCTCAAGGTGCTGCTCAAGCAGATCGAACGTCAGGAGGGGGCCATCCTCTTCATCGACGAGATCCACACCATCATTGGCGCTGGTGCTGCTTCCGGTGGCCAGCTGGATGCGGCCAACCTCATCAAGCCGCTGCTCTCCAATGGTTTGCTGCGCTGCGTGGGCTCCACCACCTACCAGGAATATGCCCAGATCTTCGAGAAGGACAGGGCTCTGGCTCGTCGCTTCCAGAAGATCGACATCGTCGAACCCACAGTAGACGACACTACTCGCATTCTGATGGGACTCAAGAGCCGTTATGAGTCTCACCATGGCGTGCGTTACACCGTCAAGGCGATCCGGGCGGCGGTGGAGCTCTCCGCCAAGTACATCAATGATCGCCATCTGCCTGACAAGGCCATCGACGTCATCGACGAGGCGGGGGCAGGGCAACGCCTCTTGCCCGTCAGCAAGCGCAAGAAGGTGATCAATGTGCCGGAAATCGAGGCCATTGTTGCCAAGATTGCCCGTATACCAGAGAAATCTGTCTCCTCCTCCGACAAGGAGGTGCTGAAGAATCTGGAGCGCAATCTCAAGATGGTGGTGTTCGGGCAGGACAAGGCCATCGAGGTGCTGACCGATGCCATTCGGTTGTCACGTTCAGGGCTTGGCAACGAACGTCGACCTGTGGGCTGCTTCCTGTTTGCCGGCCCGACCGGGGTGGGCAAGACCGAAGTGACCCAGCAACTGGGCAAGGCGCTCGGGGTCGAGGTATTGCGATTTGACATGTCGGAATACATGGAACGCCATACCGTGTCCCGGTTGATCGGGGCTCCTCCCGGTTACGTGGGATTCGAGCAGGGAGGGCTGTTGACCGACTCCGTCCTCAAGCATCCGCACTCCGTCGTGCTGCTTGACGAGATCGAGAAGGCGCACCCGGATGTCTTCAACCTGCTGCTGCAGGTGATGGACAACGGTACCCTGACGGACAACAACGGGCGCAAGGCAGATTTTCGCAATGTGATCCTGGTGATGACCACCAACGCAGGGGTTCAGGAGACCCAGCGCAAGTCCATCGGTTTCCAGCAGCAGGACATGAGCCACGATGCCATGGCGGTGATCAACAAGACGTTCAGTCCGGAGTTCCGCAACCGGCTCGATCACACCATCTGGTTCAACCATCTCGACATGAGAGTGATCCATCAGGTGGTCGACAAGTTCATCGTCGAGTTGCAGGTTCAGCTGGATGCCAAGGGCGTTTCACTGGAGGTGTCTGAAGAGGCGCGCCACTGGTTGGCAGAGAAAGGGTATGACAGGGCAATGGGGGCAAGACCCATGGGCCGGGTCATTCAGGAGCACCTCAAGAAGCCCCTGGCCAACGAGATCCTGTTCGGTTCCCTGGTCGATGGCGGCATCGTGAAGGTCGAGCTGGTGAACAACAGCCTCAGCTTTGATTTTCAGGTCAACGTTGAAGCTGTCTCTCACTGACTGTGAGCAAGGCCGGAAATGACAAAAAACCCCAACCGAGAGGCTGGGGTTTTTTGCTGAATTCCTGGCTTAGCGAGAGCGGAAAACAATACGTCCCTTGGAGAGATCGTACGGAGTCAGAGCCACCGTTACTTTGTCCCCAGTCAGGATACGGATGTAGTTTTTGCGCATCTTGCCGGAAATATGAGCGATAACCACGTGACCATTTTCCAGTTCCACACGGAACATGGTATTGGGCAAGGTTTCGAGAATGGTACCCTGCATCTCAATACTGTCTTCTTTAGCCATTGAATCCTCTTGATAAGCCACAACAAAAAACCGCTGGATCATGCCGGATTTAAGGCTATGTGTAAAGTTTACTCGGGCTTGGTGTCGATTTTTTTCCATTCGCCCTGTACCAGCAGCTCATGGGGCAGGTATTGGCGCTTGTAATTCATCTTGCGGCACTCCTCCACCAGATACCCCAGATAGAGCCACTGACGACCGGTACGTCTGGCCAGTTCCAACTGGCTCAGGATGGCGAAGGTGCCGAGCGACCGGTCGGCATAGTCGGGGTCGAAGAAGGTGTACATGGCGCTCAGAGAGTGGGGAAGCAGGTCCGTGGTGGCCACGCCGATGAGGCGTCCCTCCTTGCGCATCTCCAGATAGAGGGGGGGCATCCAGTCGCAGTGCAGGAACCCCTTGTATTGGGTCCGGCTCGGTGGATACATGCTGCCATCCCTATGGCGCTCACGGATATAGCGTTCATAGAGCTGGTAATACTCGGGCTTGTCGTCATAGCTCAGCACGAGTTCGAGATCTCGGTTCAACTGGCGGATGCGTTTCTGCCCACGGCTCGGGGTGAAGCGTTCACTGTGTATGCGCAAGGATTGGCAGGCGCTGCAGGCGGGGCAGTGAGGACGATAGATGTCGTTGCCACTGCGCCGGAATCCTGCCGTCAGCAGCCGTTCGTACCCGGCGGCGTTGAGCAATTCATGGTCCATCAGGACCAGCAACTGCTCCTGCTCGTGACCGAGGTAGCTGCACGGGTGCCTGGGGGTCAGCCCGACCTTGAGGATCACTTCTTCACTCATAGGCTGATTCTCCTCGGTTGCCAGCATCCCTCTTGCAACGGTTGCCGGGTCAGGGTGGCCAGGGTGGTCAGAAAGCGCTGCCTTGGCCACTCCTGGACGCCCAGCGTGGCCAGAAAGTCGTTTTGCATCTGGCAGTCGATGAGGGCACCGCCGTGCCCTGCAAAGTGGCGACAGAGGGCCACCATGGCCAGTTTGGCGCCATTGTCGATGCGGCTGAACATGGATTCACCACAAAAGAGTCGACCCAGGGAGAGACCATAGAGGCCTGCCTGCAACTGATCATCCTGCCAGACCTCGATGGAGTGGGCATGACCGAGGCGATGAAGGCGCCGATAGGCGTCGATCATGGGGGCACTTATCCAGGTGCCGCTGGCGGTGCGACGGGGGGCGGCGCAGGCTGCAATGACGTCATCAAAGGCGCGATTGATGTAAATCTCGAAGGGGGTGCGGCGCAAACACTTCTGCAGGCTGCGGCCGATGTGGAGTTCCTCGGGCACGATGACTCCCCTGGGATCCGGTGACCACCACAGCAGTGGCTGATGGGGTTCATTCCACGGAAAGATCCCGCTGTGGTAAGCTGCCAGCAATCGAGTGGGGGAGAGATCTCCCCCAATCGCGAGCAGCCCGTTGGGCTCTTCCAGCGCATGGCTGGGGGAGGGAAACCAGCACAGCTCATCATCCAGTTCGGTAAGATAGCGAGACATAAGGCAGAGGTTCATAGATGAAGGCCATTATCCTGATAGTATCCAGCTTGCTTGGCTTTGTCACGGCACCGGCCTGGAGTGCGGTGTATGAACGCAACACGGCGCGTCCGGTGGAGCAGGTGGTCTTCGGCCAGGTGGATGCGGTGCGCAACATCACCCAGCGCCAGATGGTGGAATCAGAGCATTCCGGCTGGAAAACTCTGGGAGGGGCCGTGCTTGGCGGGCTGCTCGGCAACCAGTTTGGCGGTGGGCACGGGCGGGAGATTGCCACTGCGGTCGGGGCACTGGCGGGAGCGGCGGCGGTGCAGCAGTTTCAGTCAGGGGGCAGCGTGGTGGAGAACAAGCTGGTGGAGCTGCTGATCCGCAACGAGCAGAATGGGCTCATCAACGTGATCCAGGATTACGATCCGGCCATGGTCTTTGCGCAGGGCGACAAGGTACGCATCCTCTATTTCAACGATGGAGTGCGGGTCGACAAGACCTATTGAACGGTGAAGAAGGGATTGACCCGGCGGCCGCCACACAAGGGGCGCCGGGCGGTACTACACGGAGTGTCTCTGCTGATGCTTGCTCAGACGTCCTGACAGACTATCTTGTCTCGCCCGGTATTCTTTGCCTGATACAACTGGCGATCTGCCTCGCTCAGCGCCTCGTCCATGGAGAGCCGCCCGACATTGATGACGCCGAAACTGGCGCGTACAAAGAGCGATATCTCCCGGGACAGCGGTTGCTGGCGCATTTGCAGACGAAGCCCTTCCAGCCGCTTGAGCAGCACGGGAACGGGGCAGTGTGGCACCATCAGGGCAAATTCTTCACCACCGAATCGGGCTATCATGGCATCCGGGAAGAACTGGGTGAGCAGCCTGGCCAGATGACAGAGCAGCTGATCGCCGATGGCGTGCCCCCAGTGATCATTGACCTGCTTGAAGTGATCCACATCGAGCACGCACAGGGAGAGCTGCGCCTGATGGCGCTGATGCTCCTCGAACCACTTTTGACCCTCGTTGAACCAGTAGCGTCTGTTGTAAAGTCCGGTCAGGTAGTCTCGGTTGGCCGATTCCTGGATGTTGTTGAACTGCTCAAGGGCCTCCAGGTTGTGGCTGACCCGGCACTGCAGCTCCTCGGGTTCAAAGGGCTGATTGAGAAAATCATTCGCCCCTTGCTTGAGGTAGCGTGCCGAGAGGCCGTGTTTGTCCGATACCGAGATGCCGATGATGGCGAGCTGCTGCTTGCTGTAGCGCTCGCGCAGCATTCGCACCAGGCTGATGCCGTCGATCTCCGGCATATAGTAGTCCACCAGCATCAGGCGAATGGCGGGGTGCTGCTCGAGCTGCGCCAGCGCATCGCGGGCAGAATTGGCCTCGTGCACCTGCAACAACTGCTTGCGCAACTGGGCCGCGGTACGGTGACGGGAGGTGCGTGAATCGTCGACCACCAAGACTTCGATGGCCTGGTTGAGGTAGAGGCGGTGCACCAGACCGACGGCATATTGCAGGGAGTGACGTGAATCCTTCATCACGTAGTCCAGCACCCCGGCCTCCAGCCAGGCTTCCCGCTTCTCTTCGCTGATGTCGGCCGTCAGGATCACCACCGGCAGCCCACGCTCCCTCAGCACGTTGACAGCCTCTCCGCCGGGGGCGTCCGGCAGGGTGAGATCCACCAGGGCGACCACATAATCTTCCCCATGGCAATCGCGAGCCCCTTCAAGGGTATCGAACGCGTCGATTTCCAGCCCGGTCTGCTGCGCAATGGCCTGGGTCAGCATGCGGCGTACCGTCAGGCTGTCTTCCACTATCATTATTTTTCGTTTCATCCTGCTCCTTGCAATAAAAAAGGTTCTTCGCGGGATCTTGGGGAAGTGGAAGTTGACAGACAGGGTGCTGGTAAACTGGCTGTCTCCAAACACACCACCACCATCACCCTGCTGTCGCCGTGCATCATATTGATATTGCCTCCTTCTGGCCAGGTT
>NZ_JAGKRI010000309.1:0-293 GCF_017939255.1 Aeromonas sp. Prich7-2 | reverse complement strand
GCCTCCATGCGTCTGTTTGCCCGGTTATCCCTGGATAGCGCCTTGCCGGACCGCACCACCATCATGAATTTCCGCCACCTGCTGGAGCAGCATCAACTGGCCCGCCAATTGTTCAAGACCATCAATCGCTGGCTGGCCGAAGCAGGTGTCATGATGACTCAAGGCACCTTGGTCGATGCCACCATCATTGAGGCACCCAGCTCGACCAAGAACAAAGAGCAGCAACGCGATCCGCAGATGCATCAGACCAAGAAAGGCAATCAGTGGCACTTTGGCATGAAGGCCCACATTGG
>NZ_JAGKRI010000046.1:0-37935 GCF_017939255.1 Aeromonas sp. Prich7-2 | reverse complement strand
ACCCGATGCACACGAGTGTGCTGGAAGGGGTGAACAACAAGATCAAAGTGATAAAGCGTATGGCATATGGATTTAGGGACTCAGAATACTTTTTTCTGAAAATCAAGGCGGCCTTCCCCGGAAAGCCGCGATGAACCAAAAAAAAGCGCCTCTGGGGAGGCGCGGGGAAAAGACAGATTGGAAGCGTCACATGGGTGCCACCTGAATGAGGGATGAGCCGTCCCATCCAAGTGTGAAGCCATGATGCCTGATGCTCTCTGAAGCGCTTCTGAGGCGATTCTTCATACTGTGTTCATTTTCAAAATGCTGCCGTAATGTGGTTTTTAAATAATTGATGCTGAAATAAAATAAATAATCAGTGATTTATTTTGTTATGCGGCTCAAAGGAAAGGTGAATCGGGGCGGTGGGCATGCTCCTGCCATGGGGCGGATCCGTCGGAATATTATCCCGATGTCTGCTCAACGAATCACGCAACCATGCTGCCAGATGGCAAGCAACCAGCATGTGATGGGGGGGTTGCCCGTCATGGGCAGTGCAACGCCGCCTGCGGTCTGCTGTTGGGACCAGCAACTCGTATGTGATGAAGATGCCGCTCGTCAGAGGATCCGCGCGAGTGGCCTGCGGTCTGTGGTGCCTGCACCCGCAACCCGCATTTGACAGGAGGCGCACCCTTTCATGGGGTCAGCGCGAAGTGGTCTGCGGTCTCCTGCTCCAGTGCCAGCAACCAGCGCTTGATGGGGATGCCTCCCCCGTAGCCGGTCAGTTCACCGCTGCGCCCTATGACCCTGTGGCAGGGCACTATGATGCTGAGGGGATTGCGGCCGTTGGCGGCGCCCACCGCCCGCACGGCCCTGGGGTTGCCGATGGCCTCTGCAATCTGGAGGTAGCTGACGGTCTCGCCGTAGGGGATGTCGCACAACGCCTGCCACACGGCCTGCTGGAATGGTGTGCCCGTGGCGGCCAGGGGGAGATCGAAGCGCCGCAGGCGGCCGGCAAAGTAGGCGGAAAACTGCTCGACGAAGGGGGCCAGGGCGGCATCATCCCGCTGCCACTCCGGTTGCGGCAGGACGGGGCGCTCCCCTTGCATGAATTCCACGTGGCGCAGCCCGGCCCCATCGATGGCGATGAGCAGGGGCCCCTTGGCGCATTCACAAAAGCTGTACTGCATTCTCTTGTCCTCGGGCATGTGGCAGGTCACTCCAGTACGGGCTTGCCGCGGGTGGATTTGATCTCTCCCTTGCGTTTCTTGGCATCGACCCGCTTGCGTTGGGAGCTGCGGGTCGGCTTGGTGGCGTGGCGGGCCTTGGGGCGCCACGCGGCTTTTTTCAGCAGCTCGGTCAGGCGGCTCATGGCCTCCTTGCGATTCATGTCCTGGCTGCGATGGGTCTCGACCCTGATCTGGATGAAGCCGTCGTGAACCCGGCTGTCGCTGAGCCGCTCCAGTCCCTCCTTGTAGAGCGGCGGCAGGCTGGGGGAGTCGCGATAATCGAAGCGCAGCCAGACGGCGGAGTCGGTCTTGTTGACGTGCTGGCCGCCATTGCCCTGGGCCCGCATGGTCTGGAATTGCAGTTCATGCCAGGGGATGATCACGCTGTTGGAGATGACTAACATGGGGTGATGCTCTCATTTGGTGCATCAAGGGAGTCTGGTGCAGCTTGGTGCCTCATTATGGGGCGAGATGCGCTTCCTTGGTGATCCTGAGCCTTTCTGGCTCAGAGTGTCATATCTATCTATATGAAAATAAACGATAAAAATACTTGGCACAAGAATTGATGACCCATTCGTGACATACCATGGATTGGGAGCAACCAGATGAAGCTGATTACTGCGATTATCAAACCTTTCAAGTTGGACGACGTGCGCGAGGCCATCGCCAACCTGGGGGTGGAAGGCCTGACCGTCTCCGAAGTGAAGGGTTTTGGTCGCCAGAAGGGGCACACCGAATTATACCGGGGGGCCGAGTACCAGGTCGACTTTCTGCCGAAGGTAAAGCTGGAGATCGCCACCGCAGACGAGAACGTCGAAGGGGTGATCGAGGCCATCTGCAAGGCTGCCTATACCGGCAAAATCGGTGACGGCAAGATTTTCGTCTATGACCTGCTGCAAGCGGTGCGTATTCGTACTGGTGAGAGCGACGACGAGGCGCTCTGAGTACGCTCCTTTGCCCGGCCGGGTCGGGCAAAGGTCCGGGCAGGTTCTGCCGACAGTGTGAAGGGGTGGTCGTCGAAAGACCGGATGGGATTCCATCCGGTCTTTTTGTTTGGCCGCTGATTAAATAGATCGTTCCAACCCAGCAAACAGCCTTGATCCTCTCCTCCCGATTCATGCAGAATGCAAACGAAAATGGTTATCACTCTTTACGCAGACAAGGAACGGATGATGAAAATGAAGATGTTGGCACTGGCTTTCTCCACGCTTGTCGCCCAGTCGGCGTTCGCCGCCCAGGAGGTAAACGTCTATTCGAACCGTCAGGATGAGCTGATCAAGCCCATCATCCAGCAGTTCGAGAAGGAGACCGGGATCAAGGTCAATGTGGTGTTTGCCAAAGAGGGGCTGAACGAGCGTCTGGAACGGGAAGGCAAGCTCTCTCCGGCCGATCTGATGCTGACCGTGGACATCAGCCGTCTGACCGAGCTGGTGGACAAGGACCTGGTGCAGCCGGTGGACAGCAAGACGCTGCAGGAGAACATCCCCGCCATCTATCGCGATCCGGACAACCGCTGGTTCGCCTTGACCACCCGGGTGCGTGCCATCTACTCCAGCAAGGAGCGTCTTGGCAAGCTCGACACCATCCGCTACGAAGATCTGGTCAAGCCTGAATTCAAAGGAAAAATTTGTACCCGTAGCGGCAAGCACGAGTACAATGTGGCGCTGGTTTCGTCCATGATTGCCCATCACGGCATGGCGGACACCAAGACCTGGCTGGAAGGGGTCAAGGCCAACCTGGCGCGCAAGCCCCAGGGCAACGACCGTGATCAGGTCAAGGCGATCAAGGACGGCATCTGTGATGTCTCCCTGGGCAACAGCTACTACCTGGGTGCCATGTTGAAGGACCCGGCGCAGAAGTCCTGGGCCGACGCGGTGGAAATCAACTTCCCGAACCAGGGTGATCGCGGTGCCCACGTCAACGTGAGCGGCGTGGCCATGACCAAGTATGCCAAGAACAAGGACGCAGCACAGAAGCTGATGGAGTTCCTCTCCGGGGATACCGCCCAGCACATGTATGCTGATGTGAATGCCGAGTACCCGGTCAAGGCGGGGGTCGAGCCTTCTGCCATGGTCAAGTCTTGGGGCACGTTCAAGTCTGACCCCATGCCGGTCAGCGATTATGCCAAGCACCGCAAGGACGCCTTGCAACTGCTGGATGAAGTGAAATTCGACTTGTAATCAGATGGGGCCAACGGCCCCATCAACTTCTGTGGACTCATGAAACATTTTGGATGGATTGCCGGCAGCTGGGCCACCGCCCTGCTGCTGGGTTTGCCGGTACTCGCCCTGGTCTTCTCCGCCTTCTCGGCTGATGGGGAACTGTTTGCCCACCTCGCCGATACCGTACTGCCCGACTATCTGCGAAACACGTCCGGTCTGGTGCTGGGGGTGGTCTGCCTCAGCCTGCTGTTCGGAGTGCCCACCGCCTGGCTGGTGGCCATGTGCGAGGTGCCGGGGCGCCGCGCCCTGCAATGGGCGCTGATGCTGCCCATGGCGATGCCCTCCTATATCGTGGCCTACGTCTATACCGACCTGCTCGACTACTCGGGCCCGCTGCAGGCGGGGCTGCGTGCCCTGTTTGGCTGGCAGGGACCGACCGACTACTGGTTCCCGGCCATTCGCTCCCTCGGGGGCGCGGCCTGGGTGCTGGCGCTGGTGCTTTTTCCCTATGTCTATCTGCTGGCACGGGCCTCCTTCCTGGAGCAGTCGGTCAGCCTCATTCACTCCAGCCGTCTGCTCGGCTGCACCCCCTGGCAGAGCTTTCGCCGCCTGAGCCTCCCCCTGGCCCGCCCGGCCATCATGGTGGGGGCATCTCTGGTCGCGATGGAAACTCTGGCGGACTTTGCCACCGTCCACTTCTTTGCCATCAACACTCTGACCACCGCCATCTACGACACCTGGCTCGGCTACGGCAGCCTGGCGACCGCCGCCAAGCTCTCCTGTCTGATGCTGCTGGCGGTGGTGCTGCTCATCGCGCTGGAGCGCCGCTCCCGCCAGCGCCAGCAGGTGTTCCAGAAGTCCATGGGCTTCGAGCAGCCCCTGCGTTACCCCCTCGTGGGCCTGAGGGGCGTGCTGGCCGGGCTCTGGTGCTGGGGTCTGGTGCTGGCGGGGTTCGCCCTGCCGTTCGTCATCCTGCTCGATTACGGGGTGCGTTACTTCGCGCTGTCGTGGACGCCCGAATTCGTGCGCTTTGCGGGCAACAGCCTTGCCATCTCGGCCCTGACCGCCCTGCTGGCCATGGCCATTGCCCTGCTGCTCGGCTTCTTCCGTCGCCTCGATGGGGGGACTCTCAGCCTGCTGCCCCTGCGCTTCGCCGCCATGGGCTATGCCATGCCGGGGACCGTGCTGGCCATCGGCGTGCTGGTGCCGCTCACGGCCCTGGATTTTGGCATCAACGATCTGGCCGAGTGGCTCGGGATGCCGGGCCCCGGTCTGCTCCTGACCGGCACCCTCACCGCCATCGTGTTCGGCTATCTGGTGCGCTTCGTGGCCATCGCCATCGGGTCGGTGGAGAGCAGCATGAGCAAGATCTCCCCCAGCCTCGACATGGCTGCCCGCTCTCTGGGGCAGGGGGCGGGCGGCATGCTGCGTCGCATTCACCTGCCGCTGGTACGCCGCGGCCTCTTTGCCGGCGCCATGCTGGTGTTCATCGAATCCATGAAGGAGCTGCCCGCCGCCCTGCTGCTGCGGCCGTTCAACTTCGAAACCCTGGCGACCCACGTCTATCAGTTCGTCTCGGACGAGATGCTGGAGCGGGGGGCGCTCGGTGCCATCGTCATCGTGCTGGTGGGGCTGATTCCCCTGCTGTGGATCAACCGTACTCTGGATGGTTCAGGCCATTGAGCGGCCCCGTCCAGCATCACTACGCGAGAGGAAAAGAACCTTGTCCTGCCTGAATATCGAGAAGGTCAGCTGTCACTACAATGGCCGCCCCGTGCTGGAGCAGCTCTCCCTGCAGGTGGCCGACAACGAGATAGTCTGTCTGCTGGGGGCCAGCGGCTGTGGCAAGACCACGCTGCTCAAGGCGGTGGCCGGTCTGCTGCCCCTGGCCCAGGGGGAGATCCGGCTGGGAGAGACCCTGCTCGATGCCCCCGGCGTGAGTGTGCCGCCGGAGGCCCGCCATATCGGCATGATCTTCCAGGATTACGCTCTCTTTCCTCACCTGACGGTGGCCGAGAACGTCGGCTTCGGCCTGACCGGGCAAGATCGCGGCAGCCGCCAGCAGCAGGTGGAAGAGGCGCTGGCGCTGGTCAACCTGCAGGGGTTGGGGGAGCGCTATCCCCACCAGCTCTCCGGCGGCCAGCAGCAGCGGGTGGCCATCGCCCGCGCCCTGGTGTGCAAGCCGCGCCTGATGCTGCTGGACGAGCCCTTCTCCAACATCGACACCCAGGTGCGGATGAAGCTGATCCTCGAGATCCGCGCCCTGCTCAAACAGCAGGGCATTGGTGCCATCTTCGTCAGCCACAGCAAGGAAGAGGCCTTCGCCTTCGCCGACCGGCTGGCCCTGTTTCGTGCCGGTCGCATCGAGCAGGTGGGGGAGCCGGAGCAGCTCTATCGCCGCCCCGGGAACCGCTTCGTGGCGGAGTTTCTCGGCGGGGTCAATTATCTGGCGGCCGAGGTGGTGGACAGTCACTGCGTGCAGACCCTCCTTGGAACCATCTGCGGTCAGGAGCCCCATGGCCGCGCGGTGGGGGAGCGGTTGCAGCTCATGCTCAGACCCCAGCAACTGGCGCTGACGGCGGCGGATGACGGTGAGCTCCGGGTGCGTGAGCAACAGTTCCTGGGCCATCACTGCCGGGTACTGGTGGAGTGTGGCGGCCAGCAACTGGAAGCCAGCATCGGTGAGCCTCTGGAAGGGGATCGCGCGCGGGTGACCGTGGCGCCTCATGCCCTGGTGTTGTTTGACCCCTTGCCCTGAGTGCGTGGTATTGTCGTGAAATCAATGAACTGGAAGCGCGCTGGTTTATAATCGCGCCACGCCCATAGCCAACGCACTTGGAGAGAGACATGAAAGCCCAAGCCGGGATCTGCGCAGAGCCGAATCTGCACGCCCTCTATCTGATGTTCAATCGCACCGGTGACGCCGCTGCCCTGACCTCCCGCCTGGCCAGCCTGCCAGCACTCTGGGAGGCGGTGAGCGCCGACTTCCCCGATGCGGCCTTCAGCGGTCTGGTCGCCGTCGGGGCCGACGCCTGGGATGATCTCTATCCTGTCGCCCGGCCGCCCCAGTTCCGCGGTTTCATGGCGCAATCCGCCAACGGTCAGGAGGCCCCCAATACCCCGTTCGATCTCTTCGTACAATTGCGTGCCGATCGGGTGGACGTGCTGCATCATGCCGGTCATCGCGTCATGGCCCTGCTGGCCGGGCTTGTTGAATTGGCCGAGGAAGTCCGCGGTTTTCGCAACCAGGATTGCCGGGATCTGACCGGTTTCGTCGACGGCACCGAGAACCCGCAGGATGAGCACCGCGCCGAGGTGGCGTTGCTGGACGGCGGCGAGTTCGCCGGTGGCTCCTATATCCACGTGCAGCGCTGGGTCCACGCCATGAGCGACTGGGAGAAGCTGGCCCTGAAGGAGCAGGAAGACATCATAGGTCGCACCAAGGTCGACAACATCGAATACGAGTCCGCCGACAAGCCGCTCACTTCCCACATCAAGCGGGTCAACCTCAAGACCCCGAAGGGGGAGTCCATGGAGATCCTGCGCCAGAGCATGCCCTGGGGCACCATGAGCGAGCAGGGGCTCTACTTCATCTCCTGCTGCCGCACGCCGCTGCACTTCAACGCCATGCTGGCCAGTATGTACAAAGGGGAAGGCAGCCACTTCGACCACCTGCTGCGCTTCACCCGGGCGGTGACCGGCGCGGCCTTCTTCGCCCCTTCCGTCGATTTTCTGGTGGCCGAGGGCAAATAAACCCGGCCTGCCGACCGTTCAAAACAAAAAATCCCGGCCAAGGCCGGGATTTTTGTGCGGATCGCCCAAGGCGACCGGATCAGGGCGTCTGCTCGAACAGCTCGAGGGCGGAGAGGTAGAGCTCCTCGATGTCGGTATCGCTGGTCGGGGTGATGAAGATGGTGTCATCACCGGCGATGGTGCCGAGGATCCCTTCGGCCTTGCCGAGGGAGTCAAGCAGGCGGGCGATCAGCTGGGCTGCGCCGGGGCTGGTGTGGATCACCACCAGAGCGCCGTTGTGGTCGACATCCAGCACCAGGTTCTTGAGGGGGCTGGAGGTGGTGGGCACGCCTAGCTCCACCGGCAGACAGTAGACCATCTCCATCTTGGCATTGCGGGTGCGAACGGCGCCGAAGCGGCTCAGCATGCGCGAGACCTTGGACTGGTTGATGTTCTCGAAGCCCATCTCTTGCAGGGCAGTCACTATCTCTGCCTGGGAGCCGAAACGCTCCTCTTTCAGCAAGGCTTTAAAGGCCTTGGCCAGTTTTTCTTGCTTGTCGTTATGTTTCATCTTGGACTCACGAATGAGGGGAGTGACCGCCTGTCACGCTCAGGCGGCAGATACGAACAGCGCTGCTATTTTGCATTCATATGCCTGTTTTGGCAAGGAAGCGGCGCTTGTTCTGCATATTGATTCAAATATAGCTTGCATCAACTTATGCTGGCGCTAGAATCAGGACGAAATTTTGAAAACTTATTCAATTGGGCTGTATGGGTATCGAATTAATCGGCATCGAAAAATCCTGGCACAAGGTGCCGGTACTGCAGCAGGTGAGCTTTCGGACTGCTCCCGGCGAGACCTTGGTATTGCTGGGCCCGAGCGGGGCAGGCAAGAGCTCTCTGCTGCGCATGATGAACTTGCTGGACACGCCGGATGCCGGTGTGTTGCGCATCGCAGACAGTGAATTTTCTTTCCCGTCCAGCCTCTCTACTGCCGAATTCAACCGTCAGGCACAGGCGCTGCGCCGCAAGGTGGGCATGGTGTTCCAGCAGTACAATCTGTGGCCGCACCTCACCGTGATGGAGAATCTGATTGAAGCGCCCGTCAAGGTGCTCGGCATGAGCCGCGACGCGGCCATCGAGAAAGGGGCCTATCTGCTGGCCCAGCTGCAACTGGCCGACAAACGGGACGCCTGGCCCGCACGGCTTTCCGGTGGCCAGCAGCAGCGGGTCGCCATTGCCCGGACCCTGATGATGGATCCCCAGGTGCTGCTGTTTGACGAACCGACGGCTGCCCTGGATCCCGAAATTACCAAAGAGGTGGCGGAGATCATCCGCACCCTGAGCCAGACCGGCATCACCCAGGTGGTGGTGACCCACGAGGTGGAGTTCGCCCGCAAGGTGGCCAGTCAGGTGATCTATCTGGAGAAGGGGCGGATCATCGAATCCGGCACCGCCGCCATCTTCCAGTCCCCGCAAACCAGCCGGTTTGCCGAATTCTTGATGCATTGATATTGAGTCGATAAGGAAGCTGTCATGAAAAAGAGTCTGTTGCTGATCGCCGCCATGGGTCTGCTGAGCACTTCTGTGCTGGCCAAAGAGATCAAGTTCGCCACCGAGGCAACCTATGCGCCGTTCGAATACCTGGATGACAAGAACGAGTTCCAGGGGTTTGACATCGATCTGGCCCGCGCGGTCTGCGAGCAGGCCAAGCTGGAGTGCAGCTTCCACAACCAGGCCTTCGACAGCCTGATCCCCAGCCTCAAGTTCCGTCGCTATGATGCCGTCATCGCCGCCATGGACGTGACGCCGGAGCGGGCCGCCCAGGTCGACTTCTCCGATATCTATTACGAGAACTCCGCGGTGTTCGTCGCCAAGAAAGAGACCTTCAAGGGGCCGGACGATCTGGTGGACAAGACAGTCGGCGTGCAGAACGGCACCTCCCACCAGTCCTATCTGGTGGACAACTGGGTGAGCAAGGGTCTGCTGACCGTGCCCTACGCCAGCTACCAGAGCGCCTTCCTCGACATGATGAATGGCCGCACTGACGGCGTGTTTGCCGATACGGCGGTGGCCGCCGACTGGCTCAAGCAGCACAAGGAATACGCCGTGGTCGGTACCCCGGTGACCGACGCCAAGTACTTCGGTACCGGTTTTGGCATCGCGGTGGCCAAGGGCAACCAGGAACTGCTGACCCAGCTGAACAAGGGGCTGGCCGAGATCAAGGCCAACGGCACCTATCAGAAGATCTATGACAAGTACTTCGCGCAGTAAGCCATGTTGAGCCTGTTGTTGGATGCAGCCTGGATGACCCTCGGGCTGGCCTTGGCATCCCTGGTCGGTGGCATGGTGCTGGCACTGGCATTCAGTGCGGCTGAGTTGAGCAAGCAGCGTTGGCTGGTGTGGCCCGTGGCCACCCTGACCACCTTGATCCGTGGTCTGCCCGAGTTGCTGGTGGTGCTCTTCATCTACTTCGGCTCGACCCAGGTGCTGTTCCTCATCACCGGGGAGTATGTGGAGTTCAGCCCGTTCGCCTGCGGTGTGCTGGCGCTCTCCCTGCTGTTTGCGAGCTACGCCACCCAGACCCTGCGTGCCGCCCTCAATGCGGTGCCCCCTGGGCAGCGGCTGGCGGCGCAGGCGCTCGGCCTAGGCAAGGGGCACACCTTCTTTCGCATCGTGCTGCCCCAGGCCTGGCGTCACGCCCTGCCCGGGCTCGGCAACCAGTGGCTGGTGCTGCTGAAAGACACCGCTCTGGTCTCCCTCATCGGGGTGAACGAGATGATGCGTCAGGCACAGATGGCTTCGGCCAGCACCTATCAACCCTTCACCTGGTACGCCGCTGCCGCCCTCATCTATCTGGCTATTAGTCTGGTGAGTGAATTCGGTTTGAAGCAGGCGTCCCGCTATACCCGCCGTTACGGAGGCTGACCATGCAGGATTACCTGATGACCCTGCTGGGAGGGCTGGCGATCACCCTGCAGCTCACCGCGTTCAGCTTGTTGCTGGGCGTGCTGATGGCGGCCGGCATGACCTGGGTGCTGGAGCGTCGCATTCCGGTGGCGACCCAGCTGGTGCAGCTCTGGGTACTGGTCTTTACCGGTACGCCGCTGCTCATCCAGATCTTCCTCATCTACTACGGGCCTGGCCAGTTTGAATGGCTCAAGGCGGGGCCGCTCTGGCCGCTGCTCAAGCAACCCTGGTTCTGCGCCGTGCTGGCGCTCGGTTTCAATACCGCAGCCTACTCCACCCGGCTGTTCAAAGGGGCGCTCGACGCCATCCCCGCCGGTGAAGTGGAGGCCTGCCGTGCGCTCGGCTTCTCGGCCGGACAGACCCTGTGGATGAAGACCCGCCATGCCGCCCGTCGGCTGGTCCCCGCCTATTCCAACGAGGTGATCCTGGTGCTCAAGGGGAGTTCGCTCGCCAGTACCATCACCATCATGGACATCATGGGGCTGGCCCAGCGTCTCAACGCCCAGACCTATGACACCCTGGCGGTGTTCACCGTGGCCGGAGCGCTCTATCTGACCATGAATGGATTGTTAACAATTGGTTTCCGCTGGTGTGAGCGTCGGGCACTGGCTTTCCAGTCCTGAAGCAGTCACATTTACCTCTTAATGATGAGGGAAGCACAGGAAATCTGTGTCTTTCCTCCCATTTATCGCATATTCCTCTCCGCTTTCATCGCCGCTTGTTCCCTGGCTCACAGAACCCGTGATTACAACTGTTATCAGATTGTTTTTTAGGAGGGGATCCTTTAAGGTGAGGCGCACAATAAGAATCAGCGTTAACCCAACTAGAAACAACCTTAAACCTACGCTTAGACATGGAGTTGATCATGAAAGTTGCCGTTCTGGGTGCCGCCGGTGGCATCGGCCAAGCCCTCGCTCTGCTGTTGAAAAACCGCCTGCCTGCCGGTTCCGAACTGAGCCTGTATGACATTGCCCCGGTCACTCCGGGCGTGGCGGCGGACCTGAGCCACATCCCGACTGACGTGAAAGTAAAAGGTTTCTGCGGTGAAGATCCGAGCCCGGCTCTGGTCGGCGCCGATGTCGTGCTGATCTCTGCCGGCGTAGCGCGCAAGCCCGGCATGGACCGTTCCGACCTGTTCAACATCAACGCCGGTATCGTCAAGAACCTGGTGGAAAAGTGTGCCGCTTCCTGCCCGAAAGCACTGATCGGCATCATCACCAACCCGGTCAACACCACGGTCGCCATCGCCGCCGAAGTGCTGAAGAAAGCCGGTGTCTATGACAAGCGTCGCCTGTTCGGCGTGACCACCCTGGATGTGATCCGCGGCGAGACCTTCGTGGCCGAAGCCAAGGGCCTGAACGTTGACAAGGTACGTGTCAACGTGATCGGCGGTCACAGTGGCGTGACCATTCTGCCGCTGCTCTCCCAGGTTGAAGGCGCCAGCTTCACCGCTGAGGAAGTGGCTGCCATGACCAAGCGCATTCAGAATGCCGGTACCGAAGTGGTGGAAGCCAAGGCCGGTGGCGGTTCCGCCACTCTCTCCATGGGTCAGGCAGCCTGCCGTTTCGGTCTGTCGCTCATCAAGGGTCTGCAAGGGGAAGCCAACGTCATCGAGTGTGCCTATGTGGAAGGCAACGGAGAGCACGCCACCTTCTTCGCGCAGCCGGTGCTGCTCGGCAAGAACGGTGTCGAAACCGTGCTGGACTACGGCAAGCTGAGCGCCTTCGAGCAGGAAGCGATGGACAGCATGCTGGCCACCCTGAAGGCCGACATCCAGCTGGGCGCCGACTTCGTCAAGTAAGTTGCTACGTCGACCGCAAGGGGAGCCCAGGCTCCCCTTTGTTATTTTCGGTATTGGGTGTGGCGGCTAAGGAGATGGCCCTGGCTGCCGATAACAGAAGGCAGCAGGAGATCCCTATGATAAAACCAAGAACCCTCATCGCCATTATCGGTGTATGCAGCTTCCCCTTGCAGGGGGCGGAGCCCACCTTGGCCGCCGCGCCCACCCAGGCGGTGGCGGTTGCTGCCGCGCCGCCATCCGCGGCGTTTGCACCCTTGTCACCGGCCTCGTCATCGGCCCAGCCAGCCCTGACGCCAGCCTCTTCTGTCGCCACGTCATCCCTCCCTGTGTCAGCTGCGCCAGCCCAGGCGCCATCCGCATCCGCACCTGTACCGTCCGCACCGGCAGCTGCGCCGCTGCCCAGGGCGACGACACAGGCATCCGCTGCTGCGGGAGAGTTGCAGGCCGTGCCGCTCTATCGCCAGGACGAACTGCTCAACTGGATAGAGCAGGGGCGCCATCTGGCCCGGGTGAAGCAGGACAGGTGCCAGCTCACCCAGGATATCGAGGCGCGGGCCTCGGTGATGAAGATCCCTGCCTATCAGTTCCTCTGGGGAGACATGCTGGCCTGGGGGGTTTGCACCAAGCCGGACGCCCAGATCGGAGTGCAGTACATGTGGGAGGCCGCCAACCAGGGGCTGGCGCCGGCGCTGGAACAGCTTGGCCGCTATTACTGGAAGGGGATCCTGGTTCAGAAGGATCTGGTGAGGGCCGAGACCCTGATGCGGGAAGCCGCGAGCCTGGGCTTCTTGCGGGCACAGATGGAGTGGGTGGAGATGTTGCTGCAGGGCATGGGGAGTCCCCTGGATTACGAGGAGGCGTATCACTGGCTGCACGGCGCCGTCATCGGCGACAAGGCCATGCACCAGAAGGCGGCGAGCCTGCTCAGCCGGCTCGGCAACCGGATGCCCGCCAATGCCATCGCCCGTGCCAAGGCGATGCACTGAGTTCTGGTAGCCCGCTTTGATATTACAAGGCCCACGAAGCTGTGCTTGTGGGCCTTGTGCATTTTCCCGGTCAGGGGAGGGATCAGAGAGCCTGATGGGGGCCGAAGACCTCGTAGTGCATCCGCCCGGCAGGCACGCCCACATGCTCCAGCTGAGCTTTGACTGCCTTCATGAACGGGACAGGGCCGCAGAAATAGTAGTGGGCGTCGGCCGGAATGAGGTCGGTGACCTGCTCCAGTGCCAGAGTGCCGCTGAAGTCGTAATCCTCTCCTTTGACATCCTGCTCCCCCGGCTCCCGATACCAGATCCGGCTCTCCAGTTTCCCGTATTGCCTGCTCTTTGCCCGGATCTCGTCCCTGAACGCGTGGTGGGCGCCATGTTCGCAGGCGTGAAGCCAGCGAATATCCACATCCGGGCCATCGGCCAGCAAGTGGTTGAGCATGCTCAGCATGGGGGTGAGGCCGACCCCGGCGGAGATCAGCACCACAGGCGTGTCTGTCTCCTCTTGCAGGAAGAAGTCGCCGGCCGGCGGCATGATGTCGACCGTGTCACCGATGTGAAGATGATCATGCAACAGGTTGGAGGCCTGACCCCTGGGTTCGCGCTTGACGCTGATGCGGTAGTCGCGGCCATTGGGGGTGTCCGAGAGGGAGTACTGGCGGATCTCCTGATGCTCGAGGGCGGGATGAACCAGCTTGATACTGAGATATTGCCCCGGTTTGAAACGCAACACGGGGTTGCCATCGAGGGGTGCCAGGACGAAAGAGGTGATGAGTTCACTCTCTTGACGCTTCTCCTTGATGATGAAAGGGCGGGTTCCCTGCCAACCACCGTCCTGGCTTGCCTTCTCCCGATAGAGCTCGCTCTCCCGGCCGATAAAGATGTCGGCCAGCACACCGTAAGCCTTGCCCCAGGCGGTAAGGACCTCCTCCGTAACAGCGTTGCCACCCATTTCTTTGAGCGTGGCCAAGAGATGACTACCCACAATGTGATATTGTTCCGGCTGGATCAGGAAACCCGTATGTTTGTGGGCGATGCGTTCAACGGCTCCGGCCAGGGCCCCCAGATTGTCGATGTTCCTGGCATAGGCCGCCACCGCACTGAACAGTGCCAAGGGTTGTCCCCCGCTACGCTGGTGAGCCAGGTTGAAGACATCCTTCAACTCGGGATTGTGGCTGAACATGCGCTGATAAAAGTGCCGTGTGAGGTCAGGGCCCGCCGATTCGAGCAAAGGAATGGTGCTCTTGATGACGGCGATGGTGGCTTGGTCTAACATAGGAGGTCCTTTCTAATTGAACATCTGGAATGTCACTTATTAAGTTGCATCCTAAATGTTTAATTGATCTGGATCAATCATCAATTCTTCGCGCTAGGCGCTACAGGCACTATGAGACTAACGAGCTATACCGATTTTGGATTGAGAGCCCTGCTCTATCTGGCCACCCTGCCGGAGGGGGAACTGTCGAGCGTGGCCAAGGTATCCGCCTTGTACGACGTATCCCGCAACCACATGGTGAAGGTGGTGAACCAGTTGGTAAAACTGGGCTATCTGCAGTCACAACGCGGCAAGAATGGTGGTATCCGCATGGCGCGCTCCCCCGACGAGATCAATATCGGGCAAGTGATCCGGGCGTTGGAAGGCAATCTGGACGGGATCGACTGCAGCTCCCCGGTCTGCCATATCGTCTCCGTCTGTCTGCTCAAGAGTGCCTTGAAGGAGGCGATGAACGCCTTCCTCGCGGTGATGGATGGCTATACGCTGCAGGATTTGCTGGCAAACCGTGACGAGTTGCAGCAGGTGTTCGGTGAGCTCATCCCCACTCTGGTGCTGGAGCCGGATGACGAGAGCGAGTGAAACAAAAAGGCTGCCATTGGCAGCCTTTTTTCAATCCTCGTACCCTGAATCGTCCCGGTACAGGTGCGGCATGATCCTCGCCATCTTCACCATGTTGTTCTCCACTTCGAGAATCTCGATAGGGTAGCCCGCCAGCCTGACACTGATGTTGGGTTGGGGGATCTCCTCAAGGTACTCCAGGATGGCGCCATTGAGGGTCCGTGGGCCGTCCATGGGCAGGTGCCAGTCCATCTCCTTGTTCAGCTCGCGGATGCTGGCGGAGCCTTCGACCAGGAAGGAGCCGTCCGGCTGGGGATGGATCTCGTCACTCGGGGTCGGTGTCATGGAGGTGGTGAAGTCACCGACAATCTCTTCCAGGATGTCGTCCAGGGTGATCAGCCCCTGAATATCGCCATATTCGTCGACGATAAGGCCAATTCGCTCCTTGTTGCGCTGGAACTTGGCCAACTGCACGTTGAGGGGGGTCCCCTGGGGGATGAAATAGATGGGGTCGACTTCCCGCAGCAGGCTGGACTTGCTGAACTGATCCCGGGCGACCAGTCTCAGGGCATCCCGTGAGTGCAGGAAGCCGACGACGTCATCGATGTTGTCGCGATAGAGCAGGATCTTGGTGTGGGCGCAGTGGGCCAGCTGGCGCAGTATGATCTTCCAGTCGTCATTGATGTCGATGGCGGAGATCTCGCTGCGCGGGACCATGATGTTCTCCACCGTCATCTTGTCGAGATCCAGGATGCTTATCAGCATCTCCTGGTGGTGCTTGGGAATGAGATTGCCCGCCTCGTTGACGATGGTGCGCAGCTCTTCGGAATTGAGGGAATCATCCTTGTTGTGCTCGAGACGCAAGAGTTTCAGCAGCAGGTTCGTGATGCTGTTGATGAGCCAGACAAGGGGAGCGAACGGCACCATCAACCCCTTGAGGATCCAGGAGGCAGGGTAGGCTATCCGCTCGGGGAACATGGCCGCCAGTGTCTTGGGGGTGACTTCCCCGAATACCAGCACCACCAGGGTCAGCCCGAAGGTGGCAATGGCGACGCCGAGATCCCCGAACAGCCGGATGCAGACGATGGTCGCGATGGCGGAGGCCAGGATGTTGACCAGATTGTTGCCGATGAGAATGAGGCCAAGCAGGCGGTCCGGCCTGGCCAGCAGCTTCTCGACCCGGCGGGCAGCCTTGTGCTTGGTCTGGGCCAGATGCCGCAGCTTGTAGCGGTTGAGCGACATCAGACCTGTTTCGGAACTGGAGAAGAAGGCTGACAAAAGGATCAAGATAACGAGAACAATCAGCAATGTACTCGTTGAGATACTGTCCAAGAAGGGCTCCTGTAAGGATGGTTGGGGAATGTTCGTGTGTCAGCTAAGCAGCACTTCCTTGACGAAACGGCTGCCAAAATAGGCCAGTGTCAGGATGAAGCTGCCGATGAGGCTCAGCATGATGACCTTGCGGCCGCGCCAGCCACGGGTATGGTGACCCCAGAGCAGCAGAGCGTAGACGCACCAGGCCAGGATAGAGAGGATGGCCTTGTGGGACTTGCCCTGGGCAAACATGTCTTCCAGGAAGAACAGGCCGGATGCGATGGAGAGGGTCAGCAGCAGCAGACCTGCGGAAATGAGCTGAAACAGACGCTTCTCCACCGTCATCAGGGGTGGCATGGCTGGCAGGTGGCTGATCTTTCTTGATTTCAGTTGCCTGTCCAGGCAGGCAAGCTGGAGGGCAAACAAGCAGGCGATCATCAGTACCGAATAGGCCATCAGCGCGAGGCCTATGTGCAGCAGTAACTGGGGGTGTGCTTCCAGATGGGTGATGTAGCGCCCGGGAATGAGCGCGCTGGCTGCCAGCAGCAGGGCTGAAAAACTGTAGACGACGGGGAGCAGGATCCAGCCGTTGAAGCGTCGGGTGACGCAGGTCATGAAGCAACTGATGATAAGGCTGACCAGGGACGCCACGTTCAACATGCTGAGATTCTGGCCGGAATGGGTGGCCAGCACTTCGCTGCCCACCGCCATGCCATGGGCGGTCAGGGCCAGGCCGACACAGGCGAACAGCGATACTTGCCCGACGGGCTTGGCGCTGAGCAGCAGGTGCAGTGAGGCGATGATGGCCAGCAGGTAAAACGCCAGGGCCAGAACAGAGATCACGATCATAACCAGGTCGTTGTCAAACAAGCTTTATGGATAAGAGGGGCAGTATACCTTGCACAAGATATGCTCGCCAGTTGTGCCAGAGGCTAACTGCCCACATATAAGTAGGCGTTGATGGTCACCGTGCGGCGAATAATCGTCCTCCGGCGTTGACTGGGGTATACTGCCCTCCATTTGTTGACCTGCCCGTTCGATGGCAGGCCGCCGCGGCAAGCGGCGCGTAATCGTCCCTAGAGTGCTGACCGGGGTATAATGCCCCCATTGTCACGCCAAGAACCGGAAAGCGTCATGTTTGAGAATTTGACTGAACGACTCTCGCGCACCCTGCGCAACGTCAGCGGCCGCGGCCGTCTGACCGAAGAGAATATCAAGGATACCCTGCGCGAAGTCCGCATGGCGTTGCTCGAGGCGGACGTCGCCCTGCCGGTGGTGCGCGATTTTGTGGCGCGCGTCAAGGAACGAGCCGTGGGCCAGGAAGTGGCCAAATCCCTGAGCCCGGGCCAGGCCTTCATCAAGATCGTCCATGGCGAACTGGTCACCGTGATGGGGGAGGCCAACGAACAGCTCAACCTGGCTGCCCAGCCGCCGGCCATCATCCTGATGGCAGGTCTTCAGGGGGCCGGTAAGACCACTACGGTCGGCAAACTGGCCAAACTGCTCAAGGAGCGCAGCAAGAAGAAGGTGCTGGTGGTCAGTGCGGACGTCTACCGTCCGGCGGCGATCAAGCAGCTTGAGACCCTTGCGGGCGACATCGGTGTCGACTTCTTCCCGAGTGATGCCAGCCAGAAACCGATCGCCATTGCCACTGCCGCCATCGATCAGGCGCGCAAGAAGTTCTATGACGTGGTGATCGTCGATACTGCCGGTCGTCTGCACGTCGATGGCGAAATGATGGCGGAGATCCAGGATCTGCACGCCACCATCAAGCCGGTCGAAACCCTGTTCGTGGTGGATGCCATGACAGGCCAGGATGCCGCCAATACCGCCAAGGCCTTCAACGAGGCGCTGCCGCTCACCGGTGTGATCCTTACCAAGGCAGACGGTGATGCCCGCGGTGGTGCCGCACTGTCGGTGCGTCACATCACCGGCAAACCGGTCAAGTTCATCGGTATGGGCGAGAAGACCGACGCGCTGGAGCCGTTCCACCCGGATCGTCTCGCCTCCCGCATCCTCGGCATGGGGGATGTGCTCTCTCTCATCGAAGAGGTGGAGCGCAACGTCGATAAAGAGAAGGCGGCCAAGCTGGCCAGCAAGGTCAAGAGCGGCAAGGGCTTCGATCTGGAAGACTTCCGTGAGCAGCTGGCCCAGATGCGCAACATGGGTGGCATGATGGGGATGCTCGACAAGCTGCCTGGCATGTCTGGCCTGCCGGACAACATCAAGGATCAGATGGATGACAAGCTCACCGTGCGGATGGAGGCCATCATCAGCTCCATGACGCCGAAAGAGCGTGCCCATCCCGATCTCATCAAGGGCTCCCGCAAGCGTCGCATCGCTGCGGGCTCCGGCATGCAGGTCCAGGATGTGAACAAGCTGCTCAAGCAGTTCACCGAGATGCAGCGCATGATGAAGAAGATGTCCGGCAAGGGCGGCATGCGCAAGATGATGGGCCAGATGAAGAACATGCTGCCCCCCGGATTCGGTGGTGGCGGTCGCGGTCCGTTCTGATTTTCCTGCTGGTCAGGCAGAAAGGCTCACCCTGGTGAGCCTTTTTCATGCCAATCCCTGCGCAAAAAATAGCTGGCTTGGTTGCAATTATTACGAATCCAAGTAGAATTATGCGGCTTATTTTAAGCTAGGGTCTGCGTATTTGCAGGCCTTGTTCATTAGATGTTTATGAGGACGATATGGTAACCATTCGTTTACAACGTGGTGGCGCGAAAAAGCGTCCGTTCTACCAGGTAGTAGTTGCTGACAGCCGTAACGCCCGTGACGGTCGTTTCATCGAGCGCGTCGGTTTCTTCAACCCGGTTGCTGCTGGTAACGCTGAAAAGCTGAACCTGGACCTGGCTCGTATCGAGCATTGGGTTGCTACTGGTGCCGCTGTTTCTGACCGCGTTGCCAAGCTGATCAAAGACGCTGCCAAAGCTGCTTAATCAGCCAAACGGTAGGGAGTTAAGGTGGAAAAACCTGTAGTTCTGGGCACCCTGGGAACCGTTTACGGGATCAAGGGCTGGCTTAAAGTGAACTCCTTCACCGATGTTGCCGAAGCGATTTTCGATTACAACCCCTGGCTGATCAATCAGAACGGGGCGTGGCGTGAAATCCGGGTGTCATCCTGGAAGCGTCACAACAAGGGTCTGATCTGCAAACTCGATGGTATCGATGTGCGTGAGGATGCCCTGGCATTGACCAACGTCGAGATTGGCGTCCCCGCCGATCTGTTGCCTGCGTTGCCCGAAGGGGAGTTCTACTGGCGTGACCTCATTGGTTGCACCGTGGTAACCACCAAGGGATACGACCTGGGCAAGGTGACCGAATTGATGGAAACCGGCTCCAACGATGTGTTGGTGGTTGAGGCCAATGTAAAAGATGCCTTTGGTGCAAAGGAGCGGTTGATACCGTTCCTGGAAGAGCAGGTGATCAAGAATATTGATCTGACTGCTCGAACAATCGAAGTTGATTGGGATCCTGGTTTCTAGTTTCCCGCGCTAACACGGGTGCCGGAGGTTTCTTATGTGGATTGGGGTCATTAGCCTCTTCCCGGAAATGTTCCGAGCCATTACCGAGCACGGGGTAACGGGTCGGGCCGTCAAGAGTGGCCTGCTGCAGATTGAGTGCTGGAACCCTCGGGACTTCACCCACGACAAACACCGTACGGTCGATGATCGTCCTTATGGTGGTGGGCCCGGCATGTTGATGATGGTTCAGCCGCTGCGTGATGCCATTCATGCAGCCAAGCAAGCGGCGGGAGACGGGGCGAAAGTCATCTATCTCTCTCCTCAGGGACGCAAGCTGACTCAAGCGGGCGTGACCGAGTTGGCGACGAATCAGAAACTGATTCTGGTCGCCGGTCGATACGAAGGTATCGATGAGCGCGTGATACAAACCGAAGTCGACGAAGAGTGGTCTATCGGAGATTACGTGTTAAGTGGTGGCGAGTTGCCTGCCATGACCCTGATCGATGCGGTTTCGCGTCTGGTCCCGGGGGTCTTGGGCGATCAGGCCAGTGCCGAGCAGGACTCCTTCACGGATGGGCTGCTGGATCATCCCCACTATACTCGGCCGGAGGTGTTGGATGGGCTGACGGTGCCCGAGGCGCTGACAAGCGGCAATCACGAAGTGATTCGGCGCTGGCGACTCAAGCAATCGCTCGGACGAACCTGGCAGAGAAGGCCGGAACTTATTAACAACCTAGCTCTGACTGACGAGCAAGAATCACTTCTTGCCGAGTATGTCCGCGAAGTGCGTGACAGCGTTAAGTAGAGTTTTCAGTTTATCCTAGGTAAGGAAAGACAATGAGCAAGATTATTCAGCAGCTTGAACAAGAGCAACTGCGTACCGACATCCCGGCTTTTGCCCAGGGCGACACCGTACGTGTTCAAGTTCGTGTTAAAGAAGGTGGTAAAGAGCGTCTGCAGGCTTTCGAAGGCATCGTGATTGCCAAGCGTAACCGCGGTCTGCACTCTGCTTTCACCGTTCGCAAGATCTCCAACGGCGAAGGTGTTGAGCGTGTATTCCAGACTCACTCTCCGCTGATCCACAGTGTAGAACTGAAGCGTCGTGGTGATGTTCGCCGCGCCAAACTGTACTACCTGCGCAACCTGTCCGGCAAAGCTGCTCGTATCAAAGAGAAGCTCAACTAATTCGATTCGAATTGGTGTCGGTATGTCGGCGAAAAGCTCGACAGGTAGTGAAAAGGCTCGCCAATGGCGAGCCTTTTTTGTATCCGCTTTCGGGTGTTCCAGCTCAACCTGGCTGGCTGACCCGCACCACCGAGTTGTCACGCCCGAAGGGGCCAGGCACATAGTCGTCCGCCTCCCAGTCGTTGTCATAAAGGGTTTCACCATCGGGTTGCACTAGCTGATAGCAATACTCGAAATGGCTGGGGCCATCGGTCGGCAGGTTGAGTGTCGCCTTGAACTCCCCGTTTTTCATCCTCTTCAGTTCAATGGGCTGCCACTGGCTGAATTCACCCAGCAGCAAGACCTGCTCGGCATCACCGGCGGCCTCCTTTTCGACGGCAAAGGTCACCTTGACCTCGGGACGCGATTTGAGGAATTGCTTGTTGATCGGCATATGGACTCCTTGTCACTGGCTGCGAAGAAAGTAGCGCTGGTTATTTTTATATCACTTTATGACAAGGATGTTGATAAACAGGATCAAAGGGGGAGGGCAAAATGGCGCTGCAGGAGTTGATGGGTGAACTCGATCTTGAGGTAGAAGCCCCGTGGTAGCGTCATGATGGGTTGGCCATTGCGGCCGATGGCGCGGGTCAGCGCCTTGCTGTTGGCCGCCTTGGGGCGCAGCTGCAATACCTGGCCGTGGCGGGCGCTGATCTGCTCCACTTCCCCCAGCACTATCATGTCCATCAGCTCTTCCCAGTCCTGGCGCAGCAGTCTTTCTTCCTCTTCATTCGGGCTCCACAGCAGCGGCATGCCGACGCGACGGTCGCCGACAGGGATGTCGCGGCTGCCTTCCACTGGGATCCAGAGCACCCGCGACAGCTTGTTGCGCACGTTCGACTCCTCCCAGCGCTGGCCGCTGACCCCGATGAGGGGGGCCACGCAGACAAAGGTGGTTTCCAGCGGGCGCCCTTGAGGATCGATGGGGATCGTCTTGAGCTCGATACCGAGATCCGGAAAATCCTGCTCGGGACGGCTACCTGCACTGGCCCCCAGCTGCCACTCGATCAACTGCCCTGTCCAGCCCTTGTCACGCCTGAGATCCCGCGGTACGGGGATGCCCGCCGTTGCGGCAAGCTGGGCCAGAGTGAAGCCAGCCATGGCGTAGGCTCGACTGAGCAGCTCTTGTTCTGACTGGGGATTGGCGGGCATGAGGGCTCCTCTGGAGATAATAGACATCGCAATACGGATCCTTGCATGGTATCGCTGATTTTATAACCGATCCTCGCCCGACTATACACAGGGAGACATGGATGGCAAAATTCAACATATCCAAATGATTTTAAAGGGATTTACTTTCTTTATCCAGTATATCGGCACGCCGGATCCCCGCATAAACGAGTTGTCCAAGGGTTTGTGCGAGCTGTTGCACACAGTTATCCACAGAAATCTTGGATAACTGGCGTAAAGTGGTGAAAGGAAGCGTGGCACCAGAAATAAATGTGAGAGTACGCCGATTTTCAGCGCCATTTCGGTGCAGATAATGCGCCATAACTGTGGATAAATCCGTCTTGGTGGATCTTTGAGCAGTCGAACTTGTTCACAATTGACAGGCTGGATCCTCTTAGGCAAAAGACATGGATCTTGATCCAGCAATTAAACTATAACCTTATGTATTTAAATGTATATTTTGTTTTTAAGTGAATCGGGTATGATATGCTTCCGTGCAATGCCACAGTATAAAACTACTGTATATACCTGCTTGATCACAGGTTTATGCACAGTCTGGGTGGGCAACTTGCCTAGCATGAACCTTCAATTTGTTTATAACTTTGCTTGAAATGCCAAGTTATTCATGAATGGAAGATGACAGTCCCTGTTTGCCGCCACGGGGTGAATGTGGAACAATCTCGTTATAGATTCAGCCTTTATAAGGTGATCACGTGATAGATGGTGACGGATTTCGTCCCAATGTCGGCATCGTGATCTGTAACCGTGACGGACAAGTATTGTGGGCTAAGCGCTATGGGCAGCACTCCTGGCAGTTTCCGCAGGGGGGGGTTGATGATGGTGAATCGCCGGAACAGGCCATGTATCGTGAGCTGTATGAGGAGATAGGCCTCAAGCAGGACGATGTGACCATACTGGCGACCAGTCGCAACTGGCTGAAGTATCGCTTACCCAAACGACTCGTCCGCTGGGACAGTTCACCGGTCTGTATTGGCCAGAAGCAGAAATGGTTTTTGTTGCAGCTCGATCCTGGCAAAGAGTCCAGGATCCAGTTTGGCTGTCATGGTCACCCGGAATTTGATGATTGGCGTTGGGTCAGCTTCTGGTACCCGGTTCGTCAGGTCGTCTCCTTCAAGCGGGAGGTTTACCGCCGGGTGATGAAAGAGTTTGCCCCGCTGGCCATGCCAGTCCCCGTGGTGCAGGCTAACCGAAAAGATGGGCGGCGCAACCGCTCGCGTTAAGGAGCACAACTAGTTGCTGACGGAACTCAGACGCATCGTGGAAAGCATGGCCGAGGCCAACACCCTCGAACAGGCCTTGCAAGCATTGGTGAGCCAGACCCGGCTCGCCATGACGGTGGACTGCTGCTCCGTCTATGTGGCCGAGCCCGACATGCGCCGCTATCGACTGGCTGCGACCGATGGTCTGGCCGAATCGGCCGTGGGCAAGGCCACCCTGCCGTTCGAGCAGGGTATTGTCGGCCTGGTGGGTCAGCGTGAAGAGCTGATCAACCTGGCCGATGCCCCCTCTCACCCCAGTTTCAAGTTTCTGCCCGATGTGGCGGAAGAGGCGTTTCGCTCCTTCCTCGGCGCTCCCATCATGCATCAGCGTCAGGTGGTGGGGATTCTGGTCGTGCAGCAGAAGGAGAGCCGCCTCTTCGATGAGGGGGAGGAGTCCTTCATGGTCACCCTGGCGGCTCAGCTGGCTGCCCGCATCGCCCAGGCCCAGGCCAAGGGGTGGCTGCAGAAGACCGACTGGAGCAAGCCGCTGCGCGGTATTGCCGGGGCGAGTGGCATCGCCATCGCCAAGGCCTGGGTGTGGCGTCCGCGCAAGGCGCTAAATACCATCACGCCGCGCAAGGACGAGGATCATGCCAAGCAGCTTGCCCGTCTCGAGCTGGCGGTGGAGGAAGTGCGCCATGATCTGGAGAGCCTGGCACTGCGCTTTCGCGAGAGCTACAGCCAGGACTCGGTCGCCATCTTCGACATCTATCTGCACCTGTTGAACGATCCCGGCTACATCAAGCCCATCCGCAACAAGGTCAGCAAGGAACACTGGACGGCGATCTCGGCGGTCAAACTCATCAGCGATCGGCTGATAGAGCAGTTCAAGGGGATGAAGGATCCCTATCTGCGGGAACGCTCCACCGATGTGAAAGACATCGCCCAGCGGCTCATCAGCCGGCTGGTGCAGGACGAACCCGAGCAGCTCACCATCGGCGAACCCGTGGTGCTGGTCGCCGATGAAGTGACGGCCACCATCCTTGCGGAGATCCCGAGGGAATTTCTGAGCGGTGTGGTGTCGCTCAAGGGCGGGACCAACTCCCATGCCGCCATCCTGGCCCGTGCCATGGGGGTGGCGGCCATCATGGGGGTGGATCTGCCCCTCGGTGACATCGGCGGGCGCACTCTGGTCATCGATGGCTACAGCGGCGATCTCTTCATCGAACCCAACCAGGTGATCCTGACCGAGTACCGGCAACTGCTGAGTGAGGAGCGGGCACTCGACACCCTGGTGCGTAGCGTCGACAACCAGCCCTCCGAGACCGCCGACGGCACCAAGGTCTCTCTGCTGCTCAACGCAGGGCTGAGTGCGGATACCGAGATCTCCCTCAATCATCTGGCGGACGGGGTCGGGCTCTATCGCACCGAGATCCCCTTCATGCTGCAGGACAGCTTCCCTTCGGAGTGGGAGCAGACTGCCCGCTATCGCGGGATCCTGGAAACCTATCGGGATCGCCCGGTTTGCATGCGGACTCTGGACGTGGGGGGGGACAAACAACTGCCCTATTTCCCCATCGTGGAGGAAAATCCCTTCCTTGGTTGGCGGGGGATCCGGCTCACCCTGGATCACCCCGAGCTCTTCCTGGTTCAGCTCAAGGCCATGTTGCGGGCCAGCGAAGGGCTGGACAATCTGGCCATCATGCTGCCGATGATCAGCAGCGTCAGTGAAATCAAGGCCTCCCGTCGTCTGCTGGATCAGGCGTGGCGCGAGGTGTCGGAAGAAGCGGCCAGCCGCGATGCGGTGATCCGCTACCCCAGTCTCGGGGTGATGATCGAAGTCCCCTCCGCGCTGTACATCCTGCCGGAGATGGCGCCGCTCATCGACTTCTGGTCGGTGGGCAGCAACGACCTGACCCAGTACCTGCTGGCGGTGGATCGCAACAATGCCCGTGTCGCCAGCATCTACGATGCCTTCCATCCCGCGGTGATCCGCGCTTTGCAGCTGCTGGTCGATGCCTCCCGGCGCTATCACAAGCCGGTCTCTGTCTGTGGCGAGCTGGCTGGCGATCCGGTCGGAGTGCTGCTGCTCTTGGCCATGGGCTATCGCCGTTTCAGCATGAATACCCACAACATCTCCCGTATCAAATACGTGCTGCGGCAATCCGACCTTGGTGAGTTGAAGACGCTGATGGCGGATGGTCTCAAGCATGACAATCCTCACGTTCTGCGCGGCCTGTTTGCCCGCTATCTGGAAGAGCACGGTCTGGGAGGCTTACTGCGGGCTGGGCACAAGGTCAGGCTGCCCGATTGATATTCCACCTTGTTACTGCGTAAGAATGATCGGAGAATGCGGCTTTTCTTATGATTGGGGCCGCCTATGCAGCACGACGGATATTGGGTTTTCTCGCAGATTGATCCCGTAGCATTCAGTTTGGGACCATTATCGGTACGCTGGTATGGTCTCATGTACCTGTTCGGTTTTGCCTTCGCCATGTGGCTGGCAGGTCGCCGCGCCGATGCACCCAATAGCGGCTGGACCCGCAACGAGGTATCCGACCTGCTGTTCTACGGCTTTCTCGGGGTGATCCTGGGAGGGCGCATCGGTTACGTGCTGTTCTATAACTTCGATCTCTTCCTCGCCGACCCGACCTATCTGTTCAAGATATGGACCGGTGGCATGTCGTTCCACGGTGGCCTCATCGGGGTGATCACCGCCATGATCTGGTTTGCCCACAAAACCCAGCGCCACTTCTTCACCGTGGCGGATTTCGTGGCGCCGCTGATTCCGTTCGGCCTCGGTGTTGGCCGCATCGGCAACTTCATGAACGGCGAGCTGTGGGGTCGGGTGACCGATGTCCCCTGGGCAATCATCTTCCCCGAGGCTGGCCCCGAGCCGCGTCACCCGTCCCAGCTCTATCAGTTCGCGCTGGAAGGGGTGGTGCTCTTCATCATCCTGAACCTGTTCTGGCGCAAGCACCCACCACGTGGCGCCATTTCCGGGATGTTCCTGCTCTTCTACGGTCTGTTCCGCTTCCTGGTGGAGTTTGTTCGTCAACCAGACAGCCAGCTGGGTCTCTACTTCAATGAGATCAGCATGGGTCAGATCCTTTCTACCCCGATGATAGTGGCGGGGGGGCTCATGGTCTGGGCCGCCTACAAGCAGCCCCGTCTGTTCGGCAATGCACCGAAGGAGGCGAAGTAATGCGTGCCTATCTCGACCTGATGCAGAAAATTCTGGATGAAGGGACCGTCAAATCCGATCGCACCGGCACCGGGACAGTCTCCTTGTTCGGTCATCAGATGCGCTTCAATCTGGCGGAAGGATTCCCGCTGGTGACCACCAAGAAGTGCCACCTGCGCTCCATCATTCATGAGCTGCTCTGGTTCCTCAATGGCGATACCAACACCGCCTATCTGAAAGAGCACGGTGTCAGCATCTGGGATGAGTGGGCCGACGAGCACGGTGATCTGGGGCCTGTCTATGGTGCCCAGTGGCGCTCCTGGCCAGCGGCCGATGGATCTGTCATCGACCAGATCCAGAAAGCGGTGGATGACATCAAGCACAACCCGGATTCCCGCCGCATCATCGTCTCCGCCTGGAACGTGGGCGAGCTGGACAAAATGGCGTTGGCACCCTGCCACGCCTTCTTCCAGTTCTATGTGGCGGATGGCAAGCTCTCCTGCCAGCTCTACCAGCGCAGTTGTGATGTTTTCCTTGGCCTGCCGTTCAACATTGCCAGCTATGCGCTGCTGACCCACATGATGGCGCAGCAGTGCGATCTGGAAGTGGGTGACTTTGTCTGGACCGGTGGCGATGTGCACCTCTATTCCAACCACATGGAGCAGACGGCACTGCAACTCACCCGCGAGCCGCGCCCCCTGCCGCAACTGGTGATCAAGCGCAAACCTGACTCCATCTTCGATTACAGATTCGAGGATTTCGAGATCCAGGGCTATGATCCCCATCCTGGGATCAAGGCGCCTGTCGCTATTTGAGTAGATAATGAGCCTGGGGCGAGTATCGTCTCCCAGGTGACGATGAATCGACATTCAGCTGTTAGAGGCACCCTCGGGTGCCTTTTTGCATTTTCTGTGAATTAATATGCAACATTCCGGGTGGAGAGATGGCTCCTGAAAAGGGGAAATAACCTGCTTATAGCAGGCATTATCTGTTTTGCTTTCGGTTTTTTCGTTGTTATCAGCCGTTAGAAACGATTTTTCATTGAGCTACTCTGGCCCTAGACTGAAAAGATGCAATTTTATGGGTAGTTAGATATGAGCGATGTATTCAAGCGTTTTCTCAAACTGGAGTCCGCTTCCGGGATCATTCTGATCCTGGCCGCCCTGCTTGCCATCGGCCTGGCCAATTCGGCGCTGGCGCAACACTATCAGAGCTTCCTCAATACTGAGGTGCAGGTTCGCATCGCGGCGCTCGACATCAACAAGCCGCTGCTGCTCTGGATCAACGATGGCTTCATGGCGATCTTCTTCCTTCTGGTGGGTCTCGAGGTGAAGCGAGAGATGCTGGAGGGGGCGCTTTCCTCCCGGGTGCAGGCAACCTTCCCGGCCATTGCCGCCGTGGGTGGGATGTTGGCACCGGCCCTCATCTATAGCTTCTTCAACTACGGAGACGAGGCTACCCGTGCTGGCTGGGCGATTCCGGCCGCAACCGACATCGCCTTCGCTCTCGGGGTCATGGCGCTGCTGGGCAAGCGGGTACCGACCAGTCTCAAGGTCTTCTTGCTGGCGCTGGCCATCATGGACGATCTGGGGGTCATCATCATCATTGCCCTCTTCTACACCCAGCAACTGTCGCTGACTGCGCTGGCGATAGGTGTGGTGGCCACCCTGACCTTGCTCTGGATGAATCGCCGTGGTGAGGACAGGATTGGACTCTATATGCTGGTCGGCCTGGTGCTCTGGGTTGCCGTGCTCAAGTCCGGTGTCCATGCGACCCTGGCGGGGGTCATCGTGGGCTTCATGATCCCCCTCAACGGCAAGCGTTACGCATCGCCACTCAAGCATCTGGAGCATGGGCTGCACCCCTGGAGCGCCTTCCTGATCCTGCCGCTGTTCGCTTTCGCCAACGCCGGGGTATCGCTGGAGGGGATCAACTTCTCGGCTCTGCTCAATCCGCTCCCCATGGGGATCATCCTGGGGCTCTTCGTCGGCAAGCCGCTCGGGATTTTCACCATCAGCTGGCTGGCTGTGAAATCAGGCATTGCCCAATTGCCGCAAGGAGTGAACTTCAGACAGATCTTTGCCGTCAGCATCCTGTGTGGCATCGGCTTCACCATGTCGATGTTTATCGCATCGCTGGCATTCGAGCATGGCGGACTGGACTACGGCAGCTACTCGCGCCTCGGGATCCTGGCAGGTTCCACACTCGCGGCCGTGATCGGTTACATCGCCCTGCGGATATCGCTGCCCAATCGGGAGGCGAATCAAAGTACGGAGGGGTTATGAGAAAACTAGGATGGTTAGTCATGCTGGCGAGCCCTGCACTCTGGGCAGATAGTCTGGCCGATTGTCAGCGGGATGCCACCTCGGCAAGTTGTTCTGCCTATCTCAACGGGGTGGTCGACAGCGCACTCATGCTGGGGGACTCTCAGGTAAAAGCCCGGTTCGGAGAGACCTTCGCCGAACGGGCACTGAGCAGTCGTGCCGGCGAGCGAGTCAAGCTGTCCAACAAGCGCTATTGCACCGAGCGAATGCCGGATGCCGGTCGTCTCAAGGCCCATCTGCAGGCACAGTTCGACGCGAACAAGGTTGACTCGATCAGCGACATGTATGACATTCTGGCGGTTGAACTCAGCTGCTACCGGAGCCCGCCTAGCGCGGGAACCCCATCGGATGTCACACCTTAACTACAACCATCTCATATACTTTAAATTGAGTTTTGTCTATTTAAAACAACCACATATGCTCGTTTCGTGATGGTGGTGGCGATAAGGTGGCGGCGAGGTTTTACCTCGCCGCTACTATTTAAATCTCTCATCGATAATTGACCATCGATCCCATACGATATACGATGTATATACAACGTAAATGCAGGGGGTCGAGTTGGCACTAAACATATCGCCGGCAGTTAGGGCCAAACTGAAGGTCAAGCACGGTGTCGAAGTTGATGAGGTCATAGAGGCGTTTGCTAACAGGAGCAAGGGCTTCCTGACCGACACTAGAGAAGACCACCAGACTAACCCCCCTACAGAATGGTTTATTGCAGAAACAGACCGAGGCAGAAAGCTGAAGGTCTGTTTTATGCTCCGTGACGGTGACATATACATAAAGACCGCATACGCGGCAAATCAAAAAGAGATTGAAATATATAATAAATTCGCCGTCTGATTTGGCTTGTACCTTTTTAGCAAGCCGTTAATTATCACGTGATCGTCATAGACGTTCCGCTCAACCATCGAGGGATTAATTCAATGAGCACCCATGAAAAAGCAATCCTTGGCACTGAAGATGCGTGGGATTCTGGGGTTCTGGGCACCGATGAGAGTTATGTAGCAGTATCCCACCATTCCACAGATGATTTGATAAACGAAGCCCTCTCTTTACAGCCGATTTCGATCAGATTGCAGAAAGGGCTTATCGATAATCTGAAAACCATTGCGGAGTTGAATGGTATTGGCTATCAGCCACTGGTTCGGCAAGCTCTCACACGGTTTGTTGACTGTGAGATGAAGAGAATTGCAACAGAAGCATTGGCTATGAAACGCAAAGAAGAGCAGTGGGCAAAGGAAAGTGAATCTGCCAATCAGCTGAAAACGGCTTGATTGCACAGGTAATACAAGTAAATGGGGGCAGCAAGTTGCCCCCATTTTTCATTCTGGTAGCTCGTCGAGCTTCACTTCGAGTTGGATGCGGTTGGTGTAGCCCTGGTTGGTGAGGTCGTGCACTACCTGGGTGAGCAGCCAGTCGGCCTCGTCAATCTGGGGCTTGAACCCTCTGACGGTGGTGGGTTGCTCCGGGTAGAGTTCAGGGCGCCCCATCGCCAGGGTGATCTGGAAGTCGGCCACGCCGCGTTGCAACTTCTCCCATTCAGCCCGGGCGGCCCGCATGGCATTTGCCTGGCTGGCATAGACATGCCGCAGCTCTTTGACGTTCTCGCTGCTACCGACCAGCAGTTCGTTCTCTTGCTTGTTGACCATGACCCCCGGGGGCAATGGCCGTTCCTGTTTCGGCTTGGTCTTCTTCTTGCGCTTCACCTCGACTTTCTTCTTTTCCGCCTCCTTGTTGTCTTGCCAGTAGGCCGTCACGCCGGTGTAGGCGTCGCGGTCGGCCACCGAGAAGCGGTGCTGATCGCCGTCCTGGCGGGTGATGGTGATGGCTGGGAGTGGCTTGCCGCTGGCGGTGGTGCCGTTGCCTGCCTTGATGAACATCAGGCGGCCCGATTTGACGGTGGCGATGGCGTCGGACTGGACTGCAAGCCTGGTGAGGAAGGCGAGATCGCTTTCGTTGGTCTGGTCGATGTGGTCGATCAGCTGGCCCTTGAGTGAGTCACCCACGCAGGGCGTGAGCTGGTAGCGGGCAGCGACTTGGCTGACGATGCCGCTGACGGTGGTCTGGTGCCAACTTTGCTCACGCAGCTTGTTCATGCCGCCGCGCAGATCGGCCGCCTTGCCCCGGATGGTGAGCACATCTGGGGCTCCGTTGTGTTCTACCTCGTCGATTTTGTAGGTGCCCTTGTCGACCAAGGCCTGGCCTTGCCAGCCGATGAGGGCACGCAGGGTGGCACCCCGGCGCGGCATGTCGAGCTGACCATCGCTGTCATCGAGGGTGATCTCGATGGTATCGGCGGTGAAGCCCCGGTTGTCGGTGATGGTCATCGACATCAGGCGCGGGCGGATGGCGGCGGAAATGTCTTTGCCATCGACCAGCACCTGGTAGGCCGGCACCGGATGGCCTTGGCGCAGGGCATCGAGCGAGCTGGTGATGCCGAGATTCTCGGCCAATCGCGTGCCGAACTGGTCGAATGCCCCCATCAGAGAAGCCCCCCGAGCTTGTTGCCGATACTGCCGACCAGCTTGCCCAGGCCCAGGCGGCCAAAGAGGTTGCCCGCGGTGCGGCCCAGCAGGGTTTGGACAAGGGATCTGTCGTTGTCATCGACCCGCTTGAGCTTGATGGTGAACTCGATTTTACGGGCGGTGCCATCGCTGAAAAACTCGCTGCGGGTGGTGCTGATGCCCTCGATCACGAATGACCCACGCATGACGCCATCGCCCTGGATCAGGGGGAAAGCCTGACCACTGTCAGCCATATTGTTGAGCAAGTCGAGGGAGACGGGGCCGCCGGTCACTTCGGGCAGCAGCACCCCGCTCAGGGTGGTGGTTTCATCATCTGGGCCGAGGAACTGATAGGCAGGACGAGCACCGATCCGGTTATTGCCCGGATGGCGCCATGCCCGTTCGTCTTGTTGTGAGAGGGGGGCGAGGGTCGAGCGCATAAACACGAACCAGCCCAGGGTCATCATCATGGTTATCTCCTTGCCAGGCGGTGGGCGGGCTGGGCATGCAGCGGGGGCAGCACCCGGCGCCAGTTATCTTCTTGCTGTTCGGTCAGCGGCAGATCGGCGGTGTGGGCAACCAGCACGGTGCGGGCCTTGTCGAGGGTGCGGCGGTATTCGCGCACGATGGAGTAGCAGTTGGCGGATTCGCGGTGGTCGACGGCATCGAGCAGGGCCTCGACCTCTTTGGCGAAGTGCCACATCTTGTCACCGGCACGCCAGCACCACGCCAGATCGCGCAGTTCGGTGTGGGTCAGGCCGTGGGCAGGTTGGGCGGCGGTCAGTTGGGCGGCCATGGCATCGAAGGCCTGGATGTAGTGCTCTTTGAACTGGGCGGCGAGTTTGCCGGTGAAGCCCATGACCAGGAAGATGAAACCGTTCTTCGTCATGTTCCACGCTCTGCGCGGCTCCCCTTTGTTGTCGATGTATTCAACGGGCTCAAAATTGAGCCGGTTAAATTCCTGCGAGCATTCCAGCGTTTCCAGCTTGCGCAAGACGTTCTTGTGTTGCTTGCCAAAGACTTCGGCCACCTTGAGGGAGGTGGTCATGGGCTGGCCGTGGTGCAGGCTGATCAGATCGGTTGCGGAGAAGGCGGTAAGGTTGTTCATGGAGTGATTCCTCTGATGCAAGTGAATCGCCACCAGGAGGGACCATGCTCCAGTACCATGAGCTCAATTTTGAGCTGATGATTGGTGACGAGCTGAACAGGGTTGGTCCTACCGGGCATCAAAGGAAACCGGCCAGCCGTGAGGCTGCCCTGCCCAGCCCGCCATAACTGAGATTGCGGGTACAACTGGGCCGCACAAAAAAACACGCGGGCGCGTGTTGTGCGCTTTGATAGCTTGCGGGGGACCAACCCCGGCAACGGATTTTGCCGTTGCAAGCGCAGTATCGCGCAACATGGCGCGATGAGCAACAGCCAACCCCAGCTAACCCCAGCCGATCCCAAGCAACCCGCCCCAACAACAGGGGGCTCCCCTGCATGAGCGACACAACACGGCTGGCAGGATAAGGCGGGCCAGCGCGGCCCGCTATGTCTGTTTTTGGGGAAAGTTGACACTTGCATATCAGCTCCCATCGCCGTATGAAGCGCGGCCACTGGCTTTCTTGGCTCGCTCACTTTCGTTGATCTTGTCCATCATCAGTTTGCCCAACTGGGCCTCATTCATCCCCGGCGCGGCGTTGATGGTGAGCTGGTAGAACGGCTGGCTGTGGATGGTGGTGGTACTGACCTTGGGCTTGAGCTTCGGTGTGTCGGCGATACGGGGGCCGTATCCGCTGGCGCCAGCCAGTGCCGGCTGGGGGAGATTACCCGTCAGATAACCCGGCCCTGTCGACTTGTCCTGGCCGATGGTGACGTTACCGCCGGTAAACCAGTCAGGCAGGTATTTGGTGAATTCCTTGACCTTCTCCATCAGGGTCTTCCATTTGGCGGTGATGCCGTCGATCAGCCCCTGCACGATGGCTTTGCCCTTGTTGACCGCACCGTCTGGCAGAGTGTCGAAGAAGGCCCAGATGTCGTTCCAGTGGGCAATCAGCATGCCGATGGGAGTCCATGAAAACAGCTCTTTGAGCAGATCCCACCAGGCTATCAGCGGGGCTTTGCATTTCTCCCAGAGTTCACTGAACCACTTGGCGATTCCGTCCCAGTTTTTGTAGATGAGGTAGGCACCCCCGGCGATAGCGGCAATCCCCATGATGAACCAGCCGACCGGGGTAGTGAGCATTGCCATCCCCAGCCTGAAAATGCCGAGGGTGAGCCACTTGAGCGGTGCAAGCAGCATGGTGATTACTTTGCCGAGGAAAGTTCCTTTGATACCCAAGATCCCGAAGGTCAGTTTCATGATGGCCATGGGCCCCAAGACGGCGGCCACTGCCAGCGACAGACCGCCGAAGGCGATGGTCACTGCGGAGAGGATGCCGCCGACCTTCATCAGGGTGTTGGAGAGTTCCGGGTTTTTCTTCGCCCAGTCACCGAGGCGCTCGGACAGTTCGGCGATCCATTCCGTGATGGCCTTGATTTCAGGAGCGATAGCTTCACCGAAGTTGACCATGGCGTTGGTGAAGGTGCCGGTGGCGGCATCCCACAGGCTGCCCAGGGTGCCGAGCTGGGCGTTTACCCGCTCTTGCAGGGCGGCTTGGTCGGCCATTTTCTTCTGGGTGGCTCGATAGCCATCCATCCCTTTGTTGATGATCAGCTCCAGCACCTGCAGGGTTTCAGCATCGTCGCCGTAGATGCCCTTCAGGACTTGCAGGCGGCGCTCGGTGTTCAATCCCTTCAGCTTGGCGAGCTGGGCAAACATGTTCTCCATCCCTGCGAATTCACCCTTGCCGTCGGTGAAATTCAGCTTCAACCCGGTGCCTTTCGTGGCCTTGGCAATCTTGCCGGTGTTCATGCTCATCTGGAAAACTTTGCGGTAGGCGTTCCCTGATGACTCGCCCGCCATGCCAGCCTGATCGGCCATGATGACCAACGGGGCCAGCACCTTAGCTGCTTCAAGTCCTGACTTTCGCAATATACCCAGGGCCGGGGTGAGCTTGGTGAAGGCGCCCAGCATGTTGCCGCTGTCAACGCCCAGGTAGAACGAGCGCTGGATGGTATCCATCAGCCCCATCATGTCTTGCTCGGCGGTGCCGGTGGCGTCTTGCAGCTTGGCGGCAAACAGCGCCGCCTGGTCGAACGGCATTTTCAACTGCACACCGAGGTAGGCTGTTGCCTCCCCCAGGCCACCCAAGATGGATTTGGCGCTCATCCCTTGCTGGATCAGCGTGCTCATCATGTTCTGGAAGTCCGCAGTGGTGCCCGGCAGTTTGTTGCCGAGCTTGGTGGCCAGATCGCTGATGGCCTGAAACTCCTGCCGTATCTGACCACCCTTGCCCATCATGGAGACCTTGAGGTCTACGACCGATGTTTCTGCTCTGGCGAACTCGATCACCGGCTTGAGGGTGGTCAAACCCATGGCTGTGCCGGTCGCCAGCGCTGTTGCGCCGTGGCCCGCTATCTGGCCGCGCAGCTCCTGGGTTTGGCGGTAACTGGCTTTGACCTGGTTGAGGCGCTTTTGCTGGTCAGCCAGTTGGCCCAGTTTGGCGCGCTGCTGGTCAAGCTGGCCGTTGGCGGCGGCCAGGTCTGTCTTGAGGCGGCGTTGGTGCTCGCCGAGCTGCCTGGTGTTGATGCCGGCTTCGTTCATGGCGCGTTTCAGGCTGCCGTGGCGGGCAACCATTTCACGCTCTTGCTGGGAGAGGTCGCGCACCCTCTGCTTGGCCTGCTCCATCGCCCTGGTCATGGCCTTGGTTGGCTGTTCGACCTGGGCGAGCTGTTGGGCCATCTGCTGGGCATCGCGCTGGGCTGCTGTGAGCTGGGCGCGGGTGGCGCCTATCTGCTTGCCGAGGGTGCGATAGCCGTCAATCTGGCCGCTCTGGGTTTCGAGATCTTTGATGCGCTTTTTGGTGTCGACCAGGTCTTTAGCTGTCAGGCGGCTCTGGCCGCTGACCGCTTTGAGGGGGGCGGTGAGCTTGTCGACCGCCCCGAGCAGGATTTGGAGTTTGAGAGGGTTCATTGTTCTTCTGCCCCGTTGATGCGGTTGTGAATCTCAACGAGGCGTTGGTGCCAGCCCATCAGCTCGCTGATCTCCATGGCCGCCATCTCGGACGGCGGCCAGTGGGCGATGATGGCGATCTCGGCCATCAGATCGTCTATGCAGTGAGGTAGGCCTCCTGCTGCGAGCCCATCAAAAAACCGACCACCACTACTCCGGCTTTGAGCAGGTCAGCCGGGTCCATGTCGTTGACTTCCTTTTCGGTCAGGTCGGTGATGCGGGGCAGCAGTTTGATGAGGGTATCGACGTTCATCTGGACGATGTCCATGGTGTTGAGCCCGCGCAGGTGGCCCGCCTTCTTGGGGCTGCGGATGATCAGGCTGTTGAGGGTGTTCTCGCCGCGCTGGATCGGGGTGTCGAGGGTGATCTCTTTCTGTTCCATGGTGTTGGTTCCTGTTGTTGATGTGGTGAGGGCGGCACTTTCTGTTGGGATAAGGGCCGCCCGTTGGATGGGTGAATGGGTTAGAGGCCGATGGCTTTGCGGTGCTCGGCCATGCGGTCGACGCCGTCGGGGCCAATCTCGACCATGTTGATCAGGTCAATCTCGTGCATCACCCGGCCGTTGATGGTCTCTTTGTAGTAGGTGTTGACCATGGTGACCTTGGCCTGGGTGTTGTCGCCTGCCTTGAGAGTGCCGCGGTCGAGCTCTTTAAAGCGGCCACGACAGACGATTTCGACGGCGACCACTTCGCCGGTGTCGTCACGCTGGACTGAACCGGCAAAGCGCAGGCTGGTGCCGTCGGCTTTGGGCTCACCCATGCAATTCAGCAGGGGTTCGCCGTAGCCGCCGAAGGTGAACGAGACATCGAGGGCGCTGTCATCCAGCCCCATGTCGATGTTGACGGCACCCCCCATGCCGCCGCCGCGATAGGCTTCAAACTTGCGGGACAGCTTGGCCGGGGTGAAATCTTCCGCTTCACCGACCCAGTTATCGCCATTGAGGAAGACGTTCAGGCGTTTGAGTTTGCGTGGCAGTGCCATGGTGGCTCCTTATGCGGCGGCCGCGACGCGGGCGCCGAAGTCGATGAGGTAGGTGTCGGTGATGCGCTGGATGAAGCCGAGGTCTTCGAGCGGCGGCACCGGGGTGTAGTTGTAATCGATGCGCAGCTTGCCGGCCTTGAGGGTGTCTTTGTCGTTGAGCTCCTCGTTGTACCAGCAGTCAAAGCCGAGCAGGTAACCGCCCGCCACCAGTTCGCGGCCCTTGGCCTTGATGCCCTCAATGATGTCTTTCACCAGGGTGGGGGTGAGCGGTTTGTCGTTGGCCCACATGTGCGCCTCGGCCATGGTGTCGGCCAGTATCTGGGCGGTGCGGGTGTAGTTCTCGAAGGCGAACAGCGGGTCATCGGAGCAGGTGCGGTTACCCCAGTACCGGAAACCATCGGACCGGATGAGGGCGGTGATTTCGTTGGCGTTGAGGAGGCCGACCTCGGTATCGGGGTCTTGCAGATCCCAGAACAGGGCCTTGGTCATGCCGTCGACCCCGGTCACGCCGACGTTGGACAGGGTCTTGTGCCAGCCGATCTCCTTGTCGATGAATGCCCGCATGGCGGCCGCCTTGAGGCAGGCATCGAGCTTGATACTGGCATTGGCAGCGGTGTCCCAGGCGGTCCAGTCGCCGTGGATCGGCATCAGTTCGCGGCTGGAGAAGTTCTCGCGGTAGGCGAGCGCTGCCTCGACGGTGTCGGCGATGGTCGGCACATAGGCGAAGGCGCGCAGCTTTTTGGCTGCGCCCGCCAAGGCGGTGGCGATGGGGAGGGTGCAGTTGTCCGGCACGCAGAGGATGCGCGGCTTGACGCCCGTGGCCGGGGCGGCCCGCTCCAGCGCCTTGAGGCCGGTATAGCTGCCATCCGGCAGGATGGTGCCGATGATGTTGCTGGTCAGCTCGGCGGCGTCGGCGCCATCGGCCACGCGCACGGCGATGACGATGGTGTTGACGGTGTCATAGATGGTTTGCAGCGAGCGTTTGAGGTTGCCGGTGCTGCCCGCCTTGGCGATGGCCGCCGGCAGGTTGGCAATCAGCACGGGTTTGTTGAGGGGGAAGTAAGCGGCATCCGCATCGCTGCCGGTGCAGATGATGCCGATCACCGCCGTGGCGACGGTGCGGATGGTGCGCGTGCCCTCGTTGACTTCCACGACGCGCACGCCGTGGTGAAATTGGTCCAGTGCCATAGGTTCTCCTGTTGTCCGGACGGAGCTTGTTGCATGTGATGCGAGCAGGGTCAGGATGCAGGGGCTGGGGATGTCAGGCGAGCGGCGGCCAGTGTGTGAGGGCCGCACACACTGGCGAAGCGGTGACAAGGCTCGCTAATCGCGACGCTCGGCACGATGGCCACCTCCCTCTCCTGGCGGCGCTGTTTTATAGCGCCCTGCATCCTTGCGCATGAAGACGTTCTGCGGGCGTGGGCCAGTATCGATATTGCTGCAGGCCAGTTGGCTCGGCGGATGGCGCGATTGAATTTGATCATTGAGTGCTTGCGGATAAATCGCCTGCCACGCCAAGTGCGATAGCCAACGAAGTTCACGCCACGACGAACGGGCGCGATGGTCCACTTTGAATATGTCATGCCCAGCTCTCTGGCAATAAACTCCTCGTTGACATCCTCCCCCACCTTAGCGCTTCGCGTCACAGGAGGGGGATTCCCATTACTGGGTGATAGCTGCTCGCGCAGTACCGGGTTCCTGCTTCATCGGGCGGCCTGATTGCACCACGCCTCCACAGGCTAAAACGGCGTGTCC